>JAKPPP010000098.1 GCA_029547265.1 Bacteroidota bacterium | reverse complement strand
TGAAGTGCAATGATCGATAACAATAATATTTTTTTCATTCTAGTTCCTCCAAATTAAATACATTCCAAACATCATCAAAATAATAAAGCCTAAGAAAAATATCCAGTCATTATTGTTGAGCAGCTTTTTCAATGACTTCCTCTGCACCAACATCAGCGGACTTAGTTTCCATTGCCTTCATTGTTTTATATTGATCGATCAAAAGATTATTCACAATTTTTTGAAGTCCGACCATTTCATAAACATCTTCCATGGCCTCAATGGCTTTTAGAATAGGTCTTGTAATAGATTTTATTTCTTGACCTTCGTGCTCACCATGAAGACGTTTAAATGTTCTCATCAAATTCATCGTGTGAGACATGTACTGTGACATTCCATCGATTTGTGCGATGAATTCCTGACGATTTTTAATTTCTTGTTCTTTATTTTGATCCATAATAATTTCCTTTCTTTGAAATTTTCATTCCGAATCTTTCGATTCCTTTGCATCCGATAAAGATCATCATTGATATTATCAACATGCTAATAAACAAACCTAATTCCTCTTTATATTTCATAAAACTGGATTCGTTTCATCGGCAAAAAGAGGTACTTGCTCACCTTTTGGAGCGTCTGGAACTGGAGCTGATGCTTTAATTTTATTCCATGTTTCCATTAATTCATGGCATTCATCATAAGTAAGCTCATTTGGTTTTTTGCCTTGAGTTTGATCAGCAACGAATTTGTGAAACAGATCCATTTTCTTTCCATCGCCACCAGTTACAACTTCAAATAATTCAGACATAGCTTCAATCCGTTCATCTTCTGGCGTTGTATCTACAACGTTTGATTTTGATTCGATTCGTTGTGGAGCTGGCGTTACTTGTTGAGCTTCATTGACATATTGAAGTTCGTCTTCAGTTGGAATTGCCAAATCAACAAGAGCTAGAATTGCACGACGCTTTGCTTTGGTCAGACATTTCATTTCTTCATTGGCGCGATCCTGACCAGATTTACTTGAGATATGAAGCGATGCAAATTCATCGGAGAATGAACCGTCTGGTCGTGAAGCACGAACATATACTTTGAAGATTTGTTTTTCTTTGTCCCACACTTCTTTGATGATTTCAGTTGAAACTTTGTTCGCATTTGCAATAAGTGCCGCAGCTCGTTTATCTGCATAAAGAACTGTTGCACCTTTCATGTCGATGAATCGGAATGGATTAAGAACCGGAGCAATATTTAATTGTTCACAAAGACGAGATACAAATCTAACTCTGAATTCGTCTTTAACACCTTTCCAATCTTTATTGAGTGTCGCTTGGATAAGACCGATGTTTGCCTTATCGCGAGCAATGGCCAATTGATTGTCTGCTTCTGATTTGGTTTGAGCTACGATTGCTTTTTGTTCTGTTTGTGTTGTCATATTATTTTCCTTTATTTATGATTTTAAATATTTCTTCACATGTTTCATCAACTTGAATGGTATTTCCATCAAATCCGTCAGGATCATTTAAATCAAAAAAAATGGTTGTTTCGTCATTCAAATCATTTAAATATTTAATTTTATCTGTATTTACATAATAATGTAGATTTACATTTTTATTCATTAATTTTAATTTTCTATTTAATTTTATAAACATATTTTCTCCTTTTATTTTAAAGCTGCGAAACTTGTCTCTTGATAGAATTCTACACCTGGAATAGTCTGACCTGATTCTCCAAATTGCGTTGCCATTGTACGCAAACATTTTTCATCTACAATTAAATATTTCCTTGGAACCAATGTCTCATCAGTAATTTTGAATCTCCAAATGCGACGCTCTGAAACGGTACCTTGATTGCCGAGCTTAATGGTCTGTGAAACTTTTACATTTTCAGTTTCAACCTGATCGGCAAGTCTTGTAAAATTCTGTGAAACTTGTAGAGCTGCTTCCGATCCAGTTTCAATGGCTTCGACCTTGGCCTTTTTTGCATTCTCTTCAAATATCTTTTTTTGTTTTTCAGCTTCAGCTCGTTTTTCATCTTCAAGCTTCTTACGTTCTTGATCGACAAATGTTCTCATTTTGCGTTCAATATTATCTTTAATTCTGGAAACAGGATCAGTGATTGATTTGAATAATGAATTCACCCGACGCAAACCTTGATTGATTGGATCAACGATTAATTTTCGTTCATCCTCAGCCTTTTTTAAATGAGCTTTTAGTTGTAAAAAATAGGCCGCTGCCGTTTCATATTCATCGCGGCAAGTAATATTATAGGTGTCGTATTCGTAGAACTGCTTAATCTGCGAAACTGATTCAGGGATTTGTTTTATTTCAATGGTCGTGTTATTGTTCATTTGTTCTTAGTCCTTCTGGTTCAAACATCATGAGGCCGTCGGTAATCCAAAGCTGGCGGCCTTTTTATTTGATGCGTATTTTGCCTTTAAAACGATTAAAAAGTTCTCATCCAATAGTTTCCCCTTGTTTTCCACATCGGTAACCCAGGTAATGGATTTATTCATAACAGAACAGAATTTTAAACGAGATAGCTTCTTACCATTTTCTTGTCGTTGAGCAAGTCGCCATTGCTTAAGCTCTGTGCCATTGGTAATTCTATCTATTTTGATATCTTTTTTCATATCTAATTAAGTACCACTTTTGGTATATATATGTCAACCTTTTTTTGCTTATTTTCACGCATTAAAACTATAATCCTTTCAAGCTCTTCTATGCTATCAGGACCGATTATAATGGTTTGAGCATCGTTTCCTGGCCGCCTTACGACTACACTAACCAAACATCCGTCCTCAAAATAGGTGGATAATTCGGCAATCTTGGAATCGATTAAAATACGTTTCTTTTCAAACTCAATTTGAACCTGTTTTTTTTGTTCTTCCGGTGTCATTTCTGATAGCTCCCAAATTCTAAAATGTAGTAACTCGTTCCTTTTGTGACGCTTCTGCGAACAACATTATGCCGTCCAAATTTATTTTTACGAAGATGTCGCAAATGTGCTTGCACTGAATTCTCAGGCAAACAAAGTTTCGCTGCAATATCTTTTACAAAATGTGGTTTGCGATCCAAAATAATATTAAAGACTTTGAGTAAATCACCTGACAGTTTATTATTACGTTCACTGTCTTTTGGATTGACTCGATCCAACACCAAACTTAATTGGGTCATATTGTTCCTTCCTGTTCAAAACTATATTTTATAAACGCAAAGTTTTTGATCCACCAAGCGGCAATTGAACTGACGCTGGGCCAATTCTGCCAATGATAAATAAAACAGCTACAATCGCCATTGCCCATTGTGGCATTCCGATATAATTTGCAAGTACCCATAAAAACAAAGCTTCAGTTACAAGTGTCATAGTTCTCCTTTTTGTTGCCAGTTAATAAATCGATCTCCATTTTTATCCGTGAATTCACTACAAAAGAATTGATTAGGTTTGCAATCAATAGAATCTCGAAGTGGATCTTTCTCGCCAATCTTAAAACCAAAACGATCGCAAATCTGCGCCGCAGGATGATCTAATGTTTCAAGAGTAAACACAAAAAAGAATTTGCAAGCCTTACAAGTTGGGAAACTCATTTCATCCTTTATAGTTTATAGTTTAGTATCAACCATTCTCAATTTCATTTCTCAAAATGTCAAAGTTCAAATATGGCAAAGCTTGTCGGACATTAAAACGGGCTGATTCAATGAATGGATATTTCTGTCCTTTTGGTGAAGATTCAGCTTTTAATAAATTCTCAACCGCCTGCTCAAGTAGCCATCTTCCATGACTTAATTTTTTATTGATTGCTGATTCACTCATTTCAAATTTTTCCATTCATCAGATTCAGATAAAGGATAATCAATAGGTTTATAGCCAGGTAACCATGAAATATTTTTTGAAATTATCTCAATCTGCTTTTGTAATAAAATGATTTGTATTTGTAGTTTGTCGATATCTTCTTCTAGTTTAGTAATATGTATAAATTCTAACATTATTCTTCTTCCTTTTGATCATATCTGCCCCAATTTACCGCTTCACAATTATTTTTTATTTCATGAAAATATCTTCTTTGTTCTTTGGTAAATTGGGCAATATTATCATTCAAAGGTCCACCAATACAGAACATCATATTTGATATATCTTGGAAGCATTCTCTATGTTCTTTTAAGATATTTTTTAAATCTCTAATTTCGATTTGTTGTTCAGCGATTAGATCGTTTGATTTTTTATTTTTATCAATCAATCGTTGACAACCAATGCATTCGATATTTTCATTCATCTGTGACTCTCGAAAGTTCTGCTAGAAAATTATCTTTACCATTCTCATCTAAAAATATTTGAGCCCAAAGTTTATGATCAATGCCAATGGGAAGCCAATGACACCAAAAACCATAGAGATTCATTTTGCCATCGGAATGAACAACCTGAAGATCTTGATCGACAACAATCTCATTTGTTTTTTTATCAATGATTTTTAAGCGATCGCCTGGCTTGATGATATGTAGATTTTCATAACTCCAATATTTATTGGATGCGTCTTTCTCATCTTGTATGGCCCATATAGTTCCTTCAGTTCCTGTTTCAAACCAGCCGAAAGGTACGCCTTTCATGATTTTAATCATTTGGTCACGTCATCCAAATTCTTTTCAATCTCTTCGATCTTGGTTTTTGTATATGATTGTGGTTCTTCTGAAGCCACACCTCCAAGAGTCACAATGTCTTTCACGATTTCAATTGGCAAGGTTACTGTATTGAATGCTGCTTTAAATAATTTTCCTAGTTTCATCTTTCATTCTCCTGAATTGTTTTCAACCAATGAATTAATTCTGTTCCAATATATTTTACATAATATTTTTTAAGTTCTTCTATCTTTTTTATTACGAAATTTATAGAAATGTAAGCATTCTGCCCTTCTAACTTTTCATAAGATCTATAATAAAAAGGCTCTCCCATATCAATCCAAACAATCTCCGGCTTTTTTGGTTTATTGCTTGTCATTTGGATTTCCATGATCCAAGATGCCCATCATCTACAAATTGCTGCAACTTTTTTATAAGCTGCTTAGCTAATTTTATGTTTAAATGCATACGAGCATTTTCGATTCCGCTTAAACCACTATCAATTCCTAGCCATAAACCTTCAAATGTAGCTACAGATGAATCTTGGATAGAACATATTTGTTTATGAGTATCGGTAAATGTATATCCAATCCAACCATTTATATGTTTGTATTTTTTCATTCACCCTCATTTGATCCAAAGATTTTGGATTCGATTTCTTCAATAGATTTAGGTAAAGGAGCATAATTTCTTAAATCTAGTATTTCAACTCTATACTCTTTCACCAAAGCGATTAGGTTTTTAAAGTCCGTAAAATGTTGCTCAAAATCTTCTTGAGAACATTCTACCCAATCTCCAATCTCAAACATTTTATTGACTCGTAATTCAATTTCTTTGATTGGATCTTTGGGTTGATTATTTGCATCTCCTATTTTGAATTTCACAAATCCCCCATTTCTAAAACGGATTTGATCCATGCATTTGAATCTTTGCAATAATACCAATCATCATAGGCTCGAGTCAGGTTCGGATATGCATATTGAAGATCGACTTTGTTAAGTGAATCAGCTTTTGAATAGGCCGACAAAATAGCTTCGCAAAATGAACCCTGATGACCTGTTTGCCAGCAGGCTACTTCTTTTTTCGCTTCGTCGAATGTGATTTTCGATAGTCTCATGTTGTCTCTAATTTGTTGTCGACTTAATCAATCGCAAAACTTTTAAAACTCTTTCTTTCGGAGTCTTGCCTAAACCTTCGCAGCCGAATGTTCCATCATTCACATCTCGAATGTTGTAACTAATCGAATGAAAGAGAGCTTTTAATTGATGAGCTTCGTCATTGAAATAATTCGCACCTGGAAGTGGCGGCGGATCATCAAGCCTTTCTCCGCAATGACCTAGAGCACACATTTGGTTTATATTCTCAGGGTTTACAAAGTGATTCACACACCAATGATCGTCAGGAATAGATTCAAATTTCTTGATAAAGTATTCTGCGTTCATATTAAAATCCTCTCCATGTTCCGCAAACACAAAGACAAGCCACCATTATAAAAAGTAATGTCCCCATCACTGCCTCTATTTTATTTTTTTTCATAATCCCTCTTTCTTCAAATCAATTTGCATATCAACTGCATTGCCTTCCGCGACTGATCTTTCCATTTCAGATAGAAATTCTTTGATCGAGTCAATTGTTTTTTCATCTGAATAGGTTAAAGCAATCTCCCAAAACATATCTTGGTCTTGAAATTCATCGGTAAAGTTTTTAATCATCGAATAGATCCCATCTGTGCATCGTTTTGAAATTCCTTTTAAGAAGCGATCCGTACAAGCTCGAACGCTTCGACTTCGCAAGGAATTAATATATTCAGCAAGTTTATAACAGCTCATTTCGTCGAATTCATTTCGGCGTACGTTTTCGGACATTGGCTTTTCCTTTCTTGAGTAATTTTATTTTCCTTCTTAATTTTTGATTAGTATCAAAAAGAATTTGATTTTTATCTTCAAGGTCTTGAATATCATTTTCCAATTTTGAGATTTCATTTTCTAAATCTTTTAACTCAGTTCCAAAAAACATTTCAAAGAAACTTCTCATAACTCACCAGCCAATTTCTGAATGAGTCCAATGAGAAATTGTCGGATCTTTTCGTCATGTACTGAATTGTAAAGCTCACAACTTTGTTTGATCACATCAATGATATTCATGTTCCTGTCCCTTCTAGTTTATAAACAAAATAATATTACGGTCATTACATACAAACATCCGGCCATCATGAAACCAAGTCCAATATCCAAAATAAGTTTCATGACAATAACTTCCTTGCATCTACTATTTTCTGAATGGAATCTTTTGCGGCTTCCAAATTCCGCGCAAGCTTCTCATCCACAAAAACACCAACGTCCTCGTTCTGAAGAAAAACAGCCAAATGATTAACTGCATTTGTAATTTTCTCGATCTTCTTTTCAACGAGCCCTCTTTTCTTGACGATTGCTTCTTTGATGTTCATTCTGTTTCCTTTCTTTCTACTTATAAAAACATCATAAATGATATCAAAAATGGTGTCAAATAAAATTATAATATTTATTTTTTGACAATGAAACGCAACTGGAGTTTACTGTTTTTAATGATCTTTGGGATGCTCCTACAAAATTTTACAGTTCCCGATAAAAAGGGTTTGCCTCCGTGGTTTGTCTTTCGTCTCCCAAAGATCATCGATAAACTGCGGGGGCAGAAAGGTTTTGTATGGCTAGGATAAGAACAATCAAGCCTGAATTTTTCAAAGATGAAAAAATAGATGACCAATTATCCGACACTTTAAAACTTCTTTGGATCGGAATTTGGACCCTATGTGACCGTGAAGGAAGGTTAGAGGATCGACCCAAATTCATCAAAGCTGAGGTTTTTCCTTACAAGTCGATCAACATTGACGCAGCATTGACAGAGCTTCATGACAAGGGATTTATCCACAGGTATTCCACAGATGGCAAGAGATACATCCAAAGCAAAAACTTCCTTAAATATCAACGACCTTACCACAAAGAACCCCCTTCAGAAATACCATTCGCGGTCATAGCCGCAAGTTCTAACGGTCATGACCGCGAGGAGAACGCTGGATTATGGAGTATGGAGAATGGACATATGGAGAATGGAATTGACCTTGCTACAAAAAAAGTAGCAAGGTTGAAGATTTCACTTTCTGAAAAAGGGAATCTTGAAAACATAAATCCTGAACATTTTGAAAAATGGCAAAAAGCTTTTCCCGCATTAAACCTCAAAGAACAAATTGCAAAGGCCGAAGCCTGGTTACTTGCAAACCCCAAAAATAAAAAATCAAACTACGAACGATTCTTAGTGAATTGGTTTAATCGCAATCAGGATTCAGCTCGACCAGAAAAAACTTCCACAAATGCCCCAGAATCGACGATCGAAGCTTGGCAAATGGAATGGGGCACCATACTAACTTCAATCAAACGTAGTGGGTCTGGCCAAAGAATTGAGGGTATTTCACAGCTAGGTCGTGTCGCACTTTCTAAGATTGGTGGTCCTATGACAATCGGACAAGCAAATGATTTTGCTTTGAATAATATAAAAAAGGACTTTAAAAACGAGTATTTATATGCACAAAAAGGAGAACAAAAATGAAAAATGAGGAAACAATATTTTTGAGAACATTCCATGATGGATTTTTGGAAATAAGAAAACACAAAAATGATGAATATACTTTTGCTGTTTTTCAAGATGAGGGTGATCAAAAATATCTACGTCTCGATTGCAATTATGATGCATTGCTTGAAATATTTCAGGCTCTGCAACTTGAAATCGAAAGAGTGAAAATCGAACATCAGGAAAATGAAAATGAAGAAAAAACAAAAGAAATATAAATTTATTCCAGGATATGAACATTTACCTGAATCACACAGGCCAATTCTAAATACTAAGAAATTTAAACTTCCAAATGATAAAATTTTTATTCCAAGGTGTGAATGGATTTTGATTGATGATAAAAAGAATTCTTAAGCTCTGTTGGATTATTTTATCCGAATTCACAGTTGAGTTTTTATGCATCTTCGTTGTAATTTATGCAGCGATACTTTTGATTCTGGCCAGCTATGGAAAATTGTAATTTGCACAATCGGGAAACTTTTGTTACATTTTAATTGCCGTGTCATAAACAAAAAAAACAATGACGCAATTAGTTAAATATAATCGGCCTGAAGAAATGAAAGGTAACTCAAGAGCTAAGTTGCCCTATGATGCGAAACTTATTCGAGATCAGTTAAAAGAAAATATTTATCGGGCTGTAGCTGGCCTTAATATGACGCTGGAAGATGCAGCTAAATACTATACTCGTCCAGAGGCTCCTTTGGTTGAGGTTTTGTTTTGGGATGCGGTTACAAAAAGAAACTGGGCTGTGATTCAAGATTTCTTTGGCCGCACAATTGGACCTCAAATTCAGAAATATATTCATGAAAATCTATCACCTCCAGAACCAGATCTGTCGGAACTTTCCGAACAAGAATTAAAACAATTACAAGTGCTCAATGCAAAAATTAATTCTTCCAACGGATGATCAAATCAATGCGGAGCTTTGTAGGCGCTCACTTGCGGAATTTTTAAAACAAGCTTGGCATATTATCGAGCCATCTGAATTCATTTCTAATTGGCATATTGAAGTTGTTGCAGAACATCTTGAGGCTGTAACTCGAAAACAAATTCAGAATTTACTCATCAACATTCCCCCTCGAATGATGAAATCCATTTTGACTTCTGTCATGTGGCCAGCCTGGACTTGGATCAAAGAACCTCAGCATCGTTTTATGTGTGCAACGTATGCTCAAACTCTGTCTTCCCGAGATGCAATCAAAATGCGAACTGTGGTTGAATCTGATTGGTACAAGCGACTTTTCAAGAATCATATTCAATTACGAGATGATCAAAATACAGTGCATAAATTTGAGAACACCAAAACAGGTTATCGACTGAGTACTTCTGTAGGTGGCGTTGCGACTGGGGAAGGTGGCGACACGCTCATTATCGATGATCCGCATAATGCTGATGAAATTTATTCAGAAGCATTGCGTAATGCTGCAATTGATTGGTGGAGAACTAAAATGAGTTCTCGTCTAAACAATAAAAAAACAGGCAGCAAAGTTATCATCATGCAACGTCTTCACCAAAATGATTTAAGTGGTTGGATTTTGGATGAATCAGAAGAAAAATTTGAGCATTTGATTCTGCCTATGGAATATGTTCCACGTGAAACAGTTTCTGTTATTGGCTTTAAAGATCCACGAAAGGTAGAAGGGGAGCTTTTGTTTCCGTTAAGATACGGCGAAAAAGAGCGAGATATTGACAAGAAGGATATGGGTTCAATTGGTTATTCCGGTCAGATGCAGCAAGATCCGATGCCTGCTGGCGGTAACATCATCAAGGAATCCGATATCAAATATTTTACTCAATCAACCGATTGGAAGAAAATTGAGTATGATGATCAAGAGCTTGGCTTTGATATGAGTTTTGAAGGTGATCTTAATTCTGATTACAACGTCGGGGTTCATGTGACAAGACTTGGAACAAATTATTACGTTCAATCCAGGATTCGAGGTCAATGGAATTTCCCGGTAGCGATGGGTCATATGCGAACTTTTATTTCCGCTGTTCATGATCGAATGATGACAAAATCAGGTGTAACGATTGAAAAGAAAGCCAATGGTCATGCGGCCCTTCAAATTCTATCCAAAGAATTCTCAGGGGTTCGATCCTATGAACCAGAATACAGCAAAGAAGCTCGGCTTTATGAAGTGCAACCTTTGTTTGAAGCAGGCAATGTACATTTTCCTGAAGGTCAATCTTGGGTTTCAGATTGCATCAAAGAATTACTCATTTTCCCGAAAGGAAAGAACGACGATTTTGTGGACGCTCTTGTGATGACGCTCATCATTTTGAAAAATAGATCGACAAGTGGATCTGGATTTGTAACAGTAGGTAAGCGTAAATATGGCTAATTTATTTTCAAAGATTTTTCGCTTCGCCGCAAATCCAAAAGATAGCCAGTTATTTTTTTATACAAATAACAAAAAACTATATCAACGTAAGAAAATTCCAAGCAATCAAAACATTCGATGCATTCTTGATGACGAAGAAATTTCAAGTGCTTTCGAGACTCGACTTGACGCTCTGATTGCAACACCATGGGCACTTGTTGGGAATGATAACGAAAATGAAAATGATTTTATCTACGAGCAAATCAAAAAGAATTTATATTGCATTTTAAACTCTGCATGGTGGGCACTTCCTTTTGGCAAGTCTGCATTGCAAGTCGTTTATAAAAAGCCTGATCCGATTACCAAAGGGATTACGATCGATTCCGTGATTGATGAAAATCCTGATAATTTCGAGAAAATCAAAGGTGTTTGGGTTCTAAACAAGAAGCCAATCACAGAAGGCAAATATTTCGTAACTCTAAATAAACCGAGCGCTCAATATCCTGATGGATTTCCTCTCGCGATTCGTCTTTGGGATGTTTATGACCTTCGCTGTAATGGCGATGTGTTCATGATGAAATATCTTGAGAAGTTCGGCGTTCCATTTTTCGCCTTAAGTTTAGGAGATAATACAGGTCAAGCTGAAATCGATAAGATGAAAGAATTCCTTGAATCCGAACGACCACGCGGTGTTATCTTGAATAAAGGTTCAACCATTGAAACTGTCGACGGTCGTACTAGTTCTACGCCAGTGTTTGAAAGCTTCGATCAAATCACATGCAATCGAATCTTACGCGTTATACTTGGTCAAACATTGACCTCAACTTCAGGTTCAAATGGTTCCTATTCTTTGGGGCAGGTTCATGAGCGTGTTTCTTGGAATAAGACCTATTCTGATTCGATCATGGTCAAAGATACAGTTCAAGCCATCGTCAAGACTTTGTATGAGCTTAATAAATTTACCGGTGGGGTTCCTACATTTGAATTTCAATCACCAAAAGGTATTCAAGGTGATCTTGCGGACCGCGATGCAGTTCTCTCAGGTATTGGTGTTCGATTTACTCAAGAATATTTTGTCGATCAATATGATTTCGATGAAACTCAAATTACATATCAAGAGCCTCCGATTGCTTCCTCAGCTCAACCTAGATTTACTTCACAGCTTTCGGCTCAAAAAAAAAGATTTATAAGTCCTGAGAAATTCCAAGCTCGAATTGGTGAAGCTGAAAAGCTTGAGAACAAATTCATCGGCGAATCAATCAATTACGGGAAAGAAATTGCGAAGATTGTCAAAGAAGGCAAATCACCGGAAGATATTCAAGCCAAACTCAAAGCCTTTATTCGTAAAGGAACAGTTGATTTTGATGAAGCGTTACTCGAAGGAATGTTGAAATCAAGTATTGCGGGGGCCAAGGATGTCTAAGCGATTCAAAGATTTCTACGTTGGTGAGCCGGTCCTGGCCGATGTTTTCTATGATCAATTACCAGAAGAATATCGAAGACTTGCTTTTACTGTTGGTAATTTAAATAAGATCGAACTTGTGAAAAAGGTTATGGATGACATGACCAAAGGAATGGAAAAATTTGAAAGCTTTGAGAAATGGAAAGAGACGGTTGATCCAGCATTTTATGAAACATTTGGTGAAGGGCAACTTGCAACCGTTTATCGAACGAACATGTCGACGGCTTTTACAAATGGTATCGTTGAGCAATCTCAAGCCACAGGCATTTCTACGAAATATGCATTCCAAGCAATTCTTGATGATCGCACACGCGAGAGCCATGCGGCTTGTGATGGAATCGTATTACCTATTGATGATCCTTTTTGGTTAAGTCATACCCCACCTCTTGGTTATAATTGCAGATGCACAATCATTCCACTGAATTCAGAAAATGAAGTTGCCTCAACTCCGAAAACAGAAATTAATCTAAATGAAACTCGACCGGATAAAGGTTTTGGGTTACGACCTGGAACATTGGAAACTGCTTTGAATGCTCAATTTAGAAATTCACTCAATGATTTACCAAGCGATTTGCGCGTTCAAGCAACGACAACTTTCGCTACAAAAACTGCGGTTGTGAATAAATTTATGTCGGATAATAAAAATAACTTTACAAAACCTGATAAAACGTAATCATATACAGGGGGCTTTATGGGTGGAAATGGAATTTGGTTAGGCAAAGAACAGTTTTCCTTCGCGGGTGAAACTGATTCAAGAGCATTTTCTGGCGTTGCTTATTCCGGTGGTGAAATCACGGATCGTTTTGTCATTGCTGATGATGGCGAGATCTATTCTAAGCTTGTCATTGACGTTCCAAGCGCTGGATCAAAGACCATGAAACAAAACCCATCACTACGGGTTCCTTCTTTTTACAATCACGATCAAAATCAAATTGTCGGAAATGGTAAACTTCACTTTTCAAACGATATTAAAATCACCGGTAAGATTTCAGAGCATACTGCGGAAGGCAATAAGATCTACAACCTCATGAAAGAGGGCTTCCCGATGCAGCAATCCATTTATGTAGAAACGGATCACATCCAAGGATTCAAATCAGGTTCTGTCAACGTTAACGGACAAGAGTTTCAAGCTCCGATTGCCGTTTTCAGAAATGGATTCATTAGGGAAGTATCCCTATGTCCAATCGGTGCCGATCCAAATACATCGGCGGAAATATTTTCAGTTAACCAAAACAAAAAGGGAGAAATCAAAATGAATATGGAAAAATTTAGCTTCATGAGCAAAGAAGAAAAAGAAAAATATGTAGAGCTTTCTAAAACAGACGCTCACGCAGCTTTTGAATTTGCTTGTTCGTGCCAAGAAAAGCATGACGAGGGTACAAAGAGCGAAGCTGATCAAGCGGCCAAAGCCAAAGAAGATGAAGAAAAGAAAAAGAAACAAGACGGCGAGGTTGCAGCAGCGGCAGTAATTGAGGAAGCATCTAAGACAATTAAAACTTTGAGTGCTCAAGTTGAAAAACTAGAAAATAAAATTAAAACACTAGAAGAGGCAAAAGTGGAAATTGAATTTGATTCATCGCTATTTAAAAAAGATGAAAACAAAGATTCAAACGCTAAACTTTCTACAGTTCTTGAACGAACTAAGGTTTTGATGGCTGAAAGAAATCTAGGATACAATCAAGCTTATTCACTTGCACGAGCTGAAGCCATTAAGGCGTAAGTTACGTGGCAGGTTTATTTTGGCAGGAAAGTTTTACCAATCACAAGGGTACTGAAAGTCATGCATTTACTGCTGGCGAAGCTCTTGAGCGGTTTAACTTTGTCAAAAGAGATCCTGCTGATTCCTTCACAGTTATTTTAGCTACTTCTATTGATGAGGCAATCGGCTACGTTCTAGTAAAACGTGGCCGCATTGTTCAAATTGGTGAAGTCATTGAAGTGATGATGGGTGAATGGAATAAAAATTCATCCGGTGGAAGTTCTGGCGAATATACTCCGCAAGGCGAAACTACAGCGCAAGTCGGAGGCATTGCTTTAGGAACTGATCTCGGAACAACGCCAGTTACTGTTCAAAGTATTCTCGATATGATGCTTTATCCTGATGTTGGACCTCAAACCAACATAAATACATCTCCAAGTGATGGACTTTATGAAGTTGGTGACGTTCAATCTAGCGTTGATCTTTCGTCGAACATTTCCCAAGGTACAGCTCCACTTACATTGTTCACATTTAGCAAAAGTGGTTCGGGAATTATTTTTTCTGATCCATCTCCAAGTCCTGGCACAGAAACATTCACAGATACTGATGGCGTTTCTGATGATACGACTTATACTGCTACTGTGACAGATGGAACTTTTACAGATACTGCAACAGCTACATTTACTTTTGTTCCTGTATATTATTATGGTGTTGATAGTCCAGGTCTTGATCTATCAAGCGATGGCGGTGGACTCACAAAGGTTTTACAAGTAGAAACACCAAGCTATTCAGCAGATTTTTCACCTACAGTTCAAGTTTATTACTATGCATATCCTGATGCATATCAACCACTGATTTCTATTTTAGATGATAACGGTTTTGAAACAATTTCAGATTGGACTGTGACGACAGGCGTGAACATTACCAATTCTTTTGGTGAAGTAATTTCTTATCGAGTTTATGAATTTAATAATTTAACAACACAAGTGAACTTCACCAACACTTTTATTGAGGTACCATGAGCATACCTTTAAGTTCAAACTTTTTACTCGCTGCTGGACTTCCACTTGATGATCGAACTGTAGTTGCAGATATTACAGAAAGAGATGCAATCGATAATGTCAAAAGATATGAAGGTTTAACAGTATATTTAGAATCAGATGCATCTACATATCAATTGCAAGGCGGTATCACAAATTCTGATTGGGTTTTGTTGGCTAGTTCATTTGTTGATCCAAATACAAATAATGTTGTTGCTGTAAAAGTTGCAACAACCACAATACTTCCGAACTCACCTTTGTATGACAATGGCTCTGGTGGCGTAGGTGCTACATTACAACCTGCAACTGAAGGTGCTATAGGAAATATTGATGGCATACCAATTCTTTTGCTCGATCGTATTCTTGTAAAGAACCAATCCAATCCTATTGAAAATGGGATCTATTTTGTTGATGAGGTTGGCGATGTTTCCACTCAATATCGACTTGTAAGAGCAGACGATTCAGATGAAACTTCTGAATTGAATGAACAGATTGTTTCGCCATCCAAAGGAACTGCAAATAAGGGAAGATTATTTTCTCAGCAAACTGTAAATCCAACTGTTGGAAGCAATAATATTGTTTATGCACAAGTATCTGGTGTTTTTGTCACCCAAGCTGGAACTGGAACACAAATTTTAGGTCAAGTGCCATGGTGGAATACAGCAATTCGACAACTTTCTCGAGGAACATCTTCATTCGTTTGGGATATTACAAATTCTCGTTTGGGAATTGGAACAAGTACCCCTGTTGAAAAACTTCATGTAGCTGGTGGAACTGCACGAATTGAAAATGGTGGCGGATCTTTAGCAGGATTTGCAATTAGAAATAATAGCGCAAGCTTTGATAATGCTGTGACTGTCGGTGGCCTTGGAAATATGAATGTCTATGGCAATTTCAACATCGATACGAATGCTCAATCCGATGTAACGAAACCAACTTGGAATATGCGCATCAGAACAGATTTGGATCGAATTGAATTCATGCGAGTTCCTGCTGGCGGTTCAGTTTTAACTGAGGTTGGTCAACTTGCTTTGTCTTCACCCGGTTTACTTGGTGTTGGTCTTGGAACAGGCATAGTAGCGACTGCTTATGTACATGCTGCCCCATCTACGACTGCAAATGCATCCGTAAGAATTCCCGCAGGCGTTGCACCTACTTCACCACTTCAAGGTGACATATGGCAAACATCTAATCATTTATTTTGGCGATCAAATGATGGAAATACGTATCAACTTGATAATTCAAGCAGTGGATTTGTTACTCAGCAAAGCTCTGGAACCCAAGTTATAAATCAAATTCCAGTTTACACTGCAACAGGCGCAGAAATTACAAAAGGAACTTCAAATTTAATTTTTGATCCTTCCACAAATCAACTTCGTGTTGGCGGAGTTGGTGCGCAAACCGGATATAATGTAATAGCAAATACTGGTTTGATGGGCGATTACGCTAGAATTCAAACCAATTGTTCGATTGGCACATTTGCTGATCCGGTTTCAGGCACCACGGTAACAATATCTGGTGGAGGCGTTGGAAAGGCAATCAATTCTGCATTTGTTGCAACTACAGGAACTGTTAGTGCACATTCATTTGGAGTTACTAGTAATCAAAGTTCTTTACCAGGTTCAAATTTAGTAACGGCTGTAAGTATAACTCTTGGCAATAATTCAGATGGTGCATCTGAAGTTTCAGATTTATGGCGCGGAGTTTTATGTAATATTTCTTCAAAGAGTAATTCAGCTTCACCATTAACCAATGCAATTAATTATGAAGCTGTTTTTGGAAATACAAATTCACGAACAATGACAGTTACAAATCTTTATGGTTTTAAATCTAGCGGAATAAATTCAGCACCAGCAGGCGGGGCTATTACTGCATCTGGAAACGCATATGGATTTTATGCGGATCAAGTAGATTCAACATTTTTTACAGGTGCTTCTTATTGGGGATTTTATCAAAAACAAAATACAACCAAAAATATTTTCAATGAGTTTGAAAGCAATACTGGAATAGGACTTCCAGCACTTACTAAAGCTACAGCGAAATTACATTTAGGAGCTGGAACAGCAACGGCTAATACAGCACCACTTAAGTTTACATCTGGAACAAATTTAACAACACCTGAAGATGGAGCTTTTGAATATAATGGTTCACATCTTTTTATTACAATTGGATCGACAAGATTTCAATTAGATCAACAAATTAGTGTAGGTACTGCTACATCAGGACAAGTAACTTTCTGGACAGGTTCTACTACCATTGGTGGTGACGGGGCTTATTTGTGGGACAATACAAATAAAAGATTAGGAATTGGAACTACACCTGCTGCTTTCTTGCATGTTCAAGGAACTACCGAACAAGCTAGATTTGGATATGATTCAACTCATTTTGCTTCCATCACAGTAAACTCTGCTGGCAAACTTACGATTGCTCAAGGCATTGAAGAATTTACAATGCAAGCAGGTGTCGGTGGAACCTTTAATCAAGGTTTTACATTTTTGAGTGATTTGAAGGTAAATGGAACCCTCACAGTAGGATCAGCTACTAGCTCTTTATGGCCAAATTCTGGGAATAGTGCAAATTCTGGATTTCAAATCGGTGGTAGCTCCGCAATGTATAAGTGGTTTGCCATTGGAACAAATAGTCTTTCAGTTTCAGGTGGAGCATCGGCAGCATCATTTGTAATTGCAAATTCAACATGGACAGTAACTACATCAGGCGTATGTCCAATTGTGGCAACAGCCGCATTCATTGCACCTACACTTGTTGAAACATCGGGTACGATCGTTGATTCGTCAAATGTGTATATAAATGCTGCTCCAACTGGTGGGACATCCAATAAATATGCCTTCTGGGTTGATTCAGGAACATCTAGATTTGATGGCGATGTAAAATTAAATGATGCTGGAAACGGATTGTATATTAAAGAGGGTACCAATGCGACTATGGGTGTAGCAACCCTTGTAGCTGGAACCGTGACCGTAAATACAACGAAAGTAACAGCGAATTCACGTATTTTCTTAACAGTAAATGGCGGTACATTGACCAATGTTGGAGCTCAATATGTTTCAGCAAGAACCGCAGGAACCTCTTTTACCATTACAAGTTTAAACGTTCTTGATACCAGTCAAACAGCTTGGATGATTGTAGAGCCGGCATGATTCATTTAATTTTTAGGATTTCAGATGTTGGATTAAAATTATGATGTCAAATAATTTTTATATTTTAATTGGTTTAACAATAGGATTATCGTTATGATATCCATGGGTCGCTTTTTCACCGTACTAATATGGGGAGAAAAATGAAAAAGAAAAAAAAGAAATATTAGGTTTTTTAATTAACGTAAGGGAGGAAAAGTTATGTCTTACAACGAAAGTAAAGCCGCAGAGATTAATGCACATCGTGTTAACTCCGCAGTAACAGATGTTGCAGCTCCGGCATTCGATATTGAAGCCAATCGGTTTGTGAAATTTTTGGCAGCAGATGAAATCGGATACGCAGCAGCAGCTACAGACGCAATTATTGGTGTCTCGGATAAAGCTGGAAATATTGGTGATATCATTCCGGTATTTTATAGCGGAATTCATAAAGTTGTCGCAGGTGCCGCTGTCGCAGCAGGTGTATTTGTAACAAGCGATGCTACAGGCAAAGCAGTTACAGGAACACAGGCAAACCAACGTGGCAAATCGATTGATGCAGCCACCGCAGCCGGTCAACTTATTTCGGTTTCATTAGAGTAGGGGGATAAAAATGTCTAAGAAAATTACATTGACTATTGAGGAGATGAAAGCGAAGGGACTTCAGTTTTCTTCGGCTCCGATTGATTATCGTGGCGACCTTGTTGATGTCGTAACTGGATACACGCAGTGCATGAAGAACTTTATCGGTTATTGTGTACTTCCACCGGTTGCAACTCAAACATGTCGTTTCAACTGGAACCTTTTCAATCTAACAGATGGCATGGAAGTCGTAAATGCTGACGTTGTGGACTCTTCTCGAGTACATGAAGTCGACAATATTTCGGCAACTTTGCAAGTCGGTGAGCTTGAAGACAAAGGCTTGGATGTAAAAATGACATGGTGTCAAATGCAGGCAGCAAGCGCTCAATGCGCTGGCGTACCTGATGACATTGAAGTTCAAGAAGCAAATCGTTTGGCTTCCTTGGTAAAACTTGGAATCGAAAAAACAATTGCAACTCTTGTACTTTTGGAATCGGCGTACACTGCAAATACAACCGATGCATTCAATGCACAAGCTGGAAATCTGATCGATCTAGCGACAATCAGTGGTGGTAACCACCAATTCAATGGATCGGCTCCGTATGATCCACTTGATTTGTTGACTCGTTTGATTGCAAGTCTTCCATGGACAATCAATTACATGGCGACCAATGCACAGATCATGGCTTATTTGAGAACGCATCCTGCATTTATCGCAAATAATGCAACCTCGGTAACTGTTGCTGATCAACAAATCGCAGCAACGCTTGGACTTGCAGGAATTTGCGTAGGGAATGCATTCTCGCAACTTAGTGGAACGTTCACGAAATTATGGGGTAATTATATCCTTCTTTTCGCACGTACGGACCAAACTTCAACTGAATGTAAAGTTCCGACATTTGGCTTCACAGCTAAAATGCCAGAACAAGGTTCGGTTGATAATATGTATGTTGCAGAATATTTCTCTTGGGCACATGGATTGAAGGGAACAACGTTTATGAGAACGGGCGAAATGATAAAGCCAGTTGTAGCACATCGTGAACTTGCGATTCTAATTAAGAATCCATTAGTCTAGTATCTTGATGAATAATGGGCCGGGTTTTCTGCTTCACCGGCCCATTTGAAAGGTTAATTATGATCTTCAAAACAAAACGGCCTCATCGTGTATATCTGAAAAATGGTGTCTTAAAAACATACCAGCCAGGTTACCCTGTTTCAGAAAAAGACGAAGAGCTTTTGAATCATTTAAAATATCATCGCATGTATAGAAAAGATATTTATATGAATAAAATTGCAGCATCAGCAGAAAGTTCTGAGCCGGAAGAAGTTGAAGAAATTGAAATCGAAGAGCCAAAAAAAAGAAGTTGGTTTTCTAAAAAAGAAGAAGAATCTGAAGGGGAATAAATGCCGCCTCTTTTTATCGATACAACAGACATGGTAAATACGTACGGTGAAAAGGAAATGATTAATTTAACTGATCGTAATAATCCAAAGACAGGAACTGTAAATACTGTTGTGATGGAAGCCAATATCGATGATGCTGAAGCAGAAATCATCACAAAGCTTGGATGCTGTTTTAGTATTTCTGCGATTCTTGAAATTTACGCAGCATCAGGATTTGTCCCAACACTCAATCACTGGGCAAAAGTTGTAACTAGGTTACATTTATATTCATCTCTCGAGCGTGATGAATCACAAGTTTCAAAAGCATATGAAGATTACAAAGAAGAAATAGAAGAGCTTTGCAAATGCGGAATTCTCGTCGATAATACTGGCGTTGAAATTCCAAGAAAAACAATTTTTAGTTTTGTCGAAGATACAACTACGACTTGCTGCTGCATTGGCGATTGTTGTTGTGGAATGGCTAGGTTTTGCCTGTGATTACAAATAGAATTCCATATATGGTTGATCTGATCAACTTTTTAAAATCTGATCCAAATATTATTGCTCAAGGCTTGGATAAAAATATTCTTATTTATTCAGAATGGACGATTGATAAACTTTCAAAAAACTGGGACCAAGGAATTGTTCTGCAACCACTTTCTGGAAGCGTTACATCCAATACAGATCGTCGAACATCATGCAAGGCACTTCTTGATTGGCAACTTATGGTAGGTACACAAGTTCAAAACGCAAGATCGACTCAACAACATTTTGAAATCAATGACACAGCATCTGATTGGACCATAGCTGGTGCATATCCTGACGCAGCTTTTTATGAGGGCGTTGTCAGACAAAGTATTCTTGATTTCAATTCATCAATCAAAGATGGGAAGAAAGAGTACGATCCATTTGTACTTCTGGAAATGCAAGAACCAGAAGAGGTAAATGGTTTCTTAATGTTGAAACAATTATACAAAACAAAGTTTGTTTTTTAAGGAGGAAAAGTTATGGATAATGAATGCTGTTTTATAGGTCGGGGGCTGATTTCTCTACAAGAGCAATCGGACACGATCCCAAACCCAAATCCTACAAGATTTGTCGGCAATGCTTCTGTGTTTAATGTTCAGCCGCAATTTGAAGAGAAGGTCAAAAAAGATTTTCGCAAAGCTACAGGAAATGCATGTCAAACCAAACTCATCTCGAGTTTAAATTTGAATATGACTGTAGATTGTTTGAAGTCTGACATTCTCGCACTAGCGCAAGGTGGTGTCGTTACAGATATTGCAACAGTTGCAGTATCAAACGAATCTCATTTGGTGAACGATGATGATGACATCATCCATTTTAATTTTATAGCGGCAAAGACAGGAATTGTAGTTACTAATTCACTCGGAACAGTAACGTATGTTCTTGGCACAGATTATAATCTTATTACTCCAAGTGCTGATGCGACATCGACAGTTACAGGGATTATTATTTTGGAAGCTGGCGCGATCGCAGCGGCTCAAACAATCCTGATTGATTATACGAAAGTTGCTCAGAAATCGATTAATCCATATTCATTCGTGGATAAGGAATATACGCTTTATTTTGACGGCTTCAATGCAGATGACAATAGTTCGATGTATGTCACATATTGGAGAGTCAAACTTGGCAGTGCTACTCAAATTGACTGGATTGGTGATGACTACATTCAGCTACAATTCGAGGGGGAAATGCTTTACGACGATACTCAATTGGCATACGCAAGAGTATTACGGGAAGACGTAGCTTAATGAATTCATGCGATTGCTATATCCTTCGTGGAGATATTTATCTTTTGGATTATGCCAAGAGTCACGAAGGGTATGGCGATTCGTATGGTGATAATTATGGCGGGGGAACTTCTGAAAGTTATGCCGGTGTCATGGCAGGAAATGCAGTTTTGCAAGTAAACTTAAATCAGAATGAACTTATTAAAGTTTCAAGAACAGGACTTGATTTCACAGGTTGTGCTTATCCAGATTTGACCGGATCAACCATTGAAATGAGCCTTCTATGCACTTCCATGAAGAATTTGGCACTTGCCTTTCGAGGAAGTAGCTCGACTCAAACCTCACCGGTTGTAACTGTTACGGATGAAGTTTATACCGCGCCATATGATGACGGATTCTTAGAAGGATCTTTTGTGAGATTTGCAAATCCAGTAGATCCATCAACTGTTGTATTGCAAAGGTCCGATGATTCAACGGTTTTAATTTTAGGAACAGATTATACAGTCGATTCTCTTGGATTTGTGATTTTGTCAGGGCTTCCTTCAGGGGTTGATATTCTAGCCGATTATACTTCAGTTTCAAAAGAAATTATTTCGATTGAAGCGTTTCTTGAACAACCAAAAATATTTAAGATTACAATTGTTGGAACAAATGTTTCAGCAGACGAAGAGGAAAGATTCGTATACACCTTTAAAAAGGTGCGATTGAGTGCTCAGACAAATTCATTTGATGTTCTCAATGATGATTTTCCTGAGCTTACTTTCAATGGAACGATTTTGAGAGATCAATTGGCAGAATTTAACAAAAGTCCATTTCTAACTGTGGAGAAAATTGCATGACAGATACGATGAAGAATATTTTGGGTGAGGAAAAAATAAGCGTGAAAGTCTCTGGACATGAATATGATGTTCGACCTTTGACTGCAAGAAAGCTTATTATCGCAACTAAATTTTTTGATTCACTCAATGATATTGTGAAAAAAAGTATTCCTGAACTGATTCGAGATCATGGCGAAAATTTCATTTCTTTCATAGCCGCATCTTCGGATATAGAACCAGAAACATTGCTTAATGCAAAACTTGTTGATGTGGTAAACGTTGCTGACGCAGTCATGGATATGAATAAGGATTTTTTTTTAGCAATTCAAAAGACGTATCAAAAGTGGAGTGGCCAGAAATCATCGAGTTCCTTATTGAAAAAGGTCACGACTTCAAGGACATAAAGGATTACAATTTGTATCAATTGAAAACATTTTATGAAACAGGCGTAAAAATGGACAATGAGAGAATTAAAAATACATTCGCTCTTGATGCCATTTCTTCGAGTGGAAATACCGAAGTGATCAAAGATGTAGCCAGCAAAATGAATCGAGATAATCGAATTGCGGAAGTTGAAAAGATTAAACAAAATCTTCGTGATAGGAAAAAATTCTAATGGCATATACTTTACCAAATGGAATCACAACAGATTGGGCTCTTCATGATAATACTTATAAGCCTGGCACTGATCGCAACGGGAAGGTAACTGATTTCTTTTTAATCCCTTGGGTTAAAAAACAAATTGCCGTTGTTGGTGATTTGCCTGGTTCACCTACCAATGGTGATGCTTATATGATTGGTGGGACTGAAGTTCGCAGGTGGAATGCCAATACATCAAGCTATGATATTTTTATACTAACCGGTGCTTTCATATTTTACGATCAATTTTTAGATACGTATTTCACTTGGACTTTTGGATCGATTGAATCACGAGATAATTCAGTTTTAAATCAGCCAGGCGACATGCTTTATTTTGATGGAAGTTTACAAAGACTTGCATCTGGAAATGATTTTGATGTTCTTCAATATGTAGGTGGACTTCCAACTGCTGCTCGTCTTCCACTCTATGATTTGCGAATTAAACGACCAAGCTTTACAAGAAATGGAACAGATACTCAAAAAATAGTTATTCCAGCAAGCGTTTCAAATCCATCTCGAGTAAAAATCGGAGACAAATTTTATGTTTCAACAACAAATAAAATTCTTAATTTTTTAACAAGTGGAAGAAATGGAATAACAACAGGTACAATTACATTGGAAACAGCATATTATTTATATGCAATTCCACCAGTTTCTGGAAACGATTACGATATTGTAATAGATTTAAATGATCCAACAATTGGTCCAACTGCATTTACTGGATTTGATCCATTGGATGGTTGGTCTTATATAGGATCTTTCGCAACAAATTCAACAACTGAAGTGCCATGGTTTACATATAGTGATGGTATTTTTGCAGCTCTTGGAATTACGCCATCTTTTAATGTTGATTCGACAACTACTACAGCTTTAGTTCTTGCGAATGTTTCAGCAGTTGCAAAAGAAGTTCAGCTTCAAGGTGAATTTACTGCACTTGATACTTCATATAATAATTTAAATTTTGGATCAAATGCTGTTGATATTACGCAATTTATGAATGCCTCTGATACAGCAGCACATTCACCTGTTCAAAATTTTTGGGTTACAATTCAAACGCCTCAAACTGTTTATGCAAATGTTACAGGTGCAACTACAGTTTGCAGAATGTTTGTTTGGGGATGGCGAGAATGTCCTACAGATTTTGCTTAAGGAAAATAAATGTCAGGCGAATACCAATTAAAAAATGGCCTAGAGACTGATTGGATACAGCATGACTCGACATGGAAAAAAGGTGTTGATCGCAATTGGAAAAATATCGATTGGGCATTATATAAAACAATTACAGATGTTGTCAATGCATCAACCGATTTGCCAGGAACATCTTCGGATGGCGATTCATATTTAGTTCAAACAGATAATCAAGTTTATGTTTGGAATCAACAAACAACTCAATTCGACAAATTTGATTTAACCGGACCATTTATATTTTATGATCTTTCTTTATCCAATTGGTATCAATGGGTCAG
The DNA here is from genome assembly GCA_029547265.1 of Bacteroidota bacterium. GTDB lineage: Bacteria > Bacteroidota > Bacteroidia > AKYH767-A > OLB10 > CAINEC01. The sequence goes on along the minus strand of JAKPPP010000098.1, from coordinate 14,402 downwards.
CGGTATCATTTCTCTTTTTTCATCCGGTGGTTCTGCTGGCGATGTTCTAGGTCCAGGTGGTTCTGTAGATGAAAATATCGCCGTATTCGATGGAACTACAGGCAAACTTATTAAAGATGGCGGTATGTCTATCGCCGATATTTTGGCTCTTTCTGGAACAGGAACAGTTACAAGCGTTAGCGTTGTCACGGCAAACGGAGTCTCGGGATCTGTAGCCACAGCAACTACGACACCAGCAATCACCTTAACGTTAGGTGCGATTACTCCTAGTAGTGTTGCAGCATCAGGCGCTGTATCTGGTTCCAATTTATCAGGAACCAACACAGGCGACCAAACCATTACTTTAACCGGTGATGCTACTGGTTCAGGTACAAGTTCTTTTGCCGTTACAATTCCAAATAACACGATTACCTATGCTAAATTTCAAGATATCACGACAAATAAACTCTTAGGACGAGCAACTGCTGGTTCGGGAGATATGGAAGAAATCACTCTTGGAACTGGATTATCTTTCAGTGGTACAACTTTAAATGTTAGTGGTTTTGGAACGGGTACAGTAACTTCTGTTTCAGTTTCAGGATCAAATGGAATTGGTGTTTCAGGATCGCCAATCACAACAAGTGGAACAATTGTACTTTCTCTTGGTGCAATAACTCCGACATCGGTTGCGGCAAGTGGATCTGTTTCAGGATCAAATCTTTCGGGTACAAATACAGGTGATCAGACAATCACATTGACAGGCGATGCAACCGGATCAGGAACGGGAAGCTTTGCAACGACTCTTGCAACAGTCAATAGCAACGTAGGCTCTTTTGGTAGCGCCACACAGGTGGCAGCATTCACTGTAAATGCCAAGGGTCTTACGACAGCGGCTTCAAATATATCGATTCAAATTGCTGAATCTCAAGTTACAAATTTAGTATCGGATCTAGCTTCCAAGGCGTCGTCTACATTAACAAATGCTCATATTTTCGTAGGCAATGGGTCGAATGTTGCAACGGACGTTGCTGTCAGTGGAGATTTAACTCTCGCAAACACGGGTGCATTTACATTCAATACTGTGAATTCAAATGTAGGTTCATTCGGTTCTGCAACTCAAGTTGGCACGTTCACAGTGAATGCAAAAGGACTTATTACCGGCGCCGGTAACACGACGATTACACCAGCAGCATCTTCAATTACTGGCGGGGCAGCTCTTAGCAAGACGGATGATACAAATGTTACGCTCACTCTTGGCGGATCTCCAACTTCAGCACTTCTTGTAGCTACATCACTCACTCTTGGATGGACTGGAACTCTTGCAGATTCAAGACTTTCTACAACAGCAGTTACAGCCGCATCTTATGGATCTGCAACCCAAGTTGGAACTTTTACAGTCTCGGCAACTGGTCGTTTAACAGCAGCATCAAATGTCACAATCACGCCAGCAGCTTCGAGTATTACGGGTGGTGCAGCACTAACAAAAACAGATGATACGAACGTAACTTTGACATTAGGTGGTTCGCCTACATCTGCATTATTGGCTGCATCTTCAATTACAGTTGGTTGGACAGGTACATTGTCAGGAACACGCGGCGGAACCGGTGTAAATAATGGTTCTAGCACGATTACAATTGCTGGAAATGTAACTCATGCAGGATCTTTTACACAAACATTTACAGCAACTGCAAATACTTCGTTAACACTTCCAACAACTGGAACACTTGCGACTCTTGCAGGTACTGAAACATTTACGAATAAAACAATTGGCGTGACGCAGCTTAATGGATCTGCATTCACAATGGCTGTGAATAATACAAATGCTACCGCAAATTACACAGAAATTACATATCAAGATGCAGGATCTCAAACTTATGCCGGCACTATTACATGGACCGGAACCACAGCACCTTCTGGAACACTGACAAAAAATTATTATTGGAGACAAATTGGAAAGGAAGTAAAATTAGATATTGCTCTAAAATATACAGTAGCTGGTGCTGCGTTAACCGCCGTAACATTGACTTTGCCATCCGATGCTCCAACTCCGGTTGAGTGGAATGGTTTCGGTGCTGCTAATGAAAAAATTTGGACAGGTTATGGATATATTGACACAGCAGCAACTGGCGGAGCACCAGCTACAAGAGTCTTTCTAGGAGTCAATGCAACAGATACAGGATATTTAATCAATGCTGCATTTGGTTCTCAATCTGCATTGGTAGCTATGGTAACTGTAATTTATAGGACAACATAATATGGCCATTCAAGCGATTTCAAATACATCTGGTGTTCATATTTATACTTGTCTTTCCACTGATACAAAACCAATTGCCGATGCAAATTCAACATTAATTGAAACAGATACCAGAACAGTCTGGAAACAAAATACAGGTGCTCCAACAACATGGGTTAATTCAACAGGATCAACATTTATTACAACATCTACAATGGTTGATGGATCTGCTGGAAATGTTCTTACTTATTCTGGAACAATTACATGGACGGGCACGACTGCTCCAAGCGGTTCATTAACTCAACAATATTGGTATCATCAAATTGGTAAAACAGTATTCTTTGAAATATCTCTACGATATGCAACGGCTGGTGCGGCTTGCACACAAATAAGTTTGACACTTCCATCTGGAATGCCGGCTCCACTTGAATGGGGAGGAAATGGTGCTGCAAATGAAAAACTTTATAATGGATTTGGTTATGTAGATTCAGCTTTAACAGGTATTGGCCCTGCGACTAGAGTAGTTATGGGAGTAAATTCTACGGATACAGGATATATTATTTCTGCTGTAGTTGCATCTTTAGCTCCAAGGGTCGTAAACTTAAATATTATTTATAGGACGGCATGATGAGACATATTCATCAAAAAGATACAAAGGGCATAGATTATACGTATATAATAACGGATATGCAAGATCTTGAAAATCATCCAGCCATTATAAATTATCCTGAACTTTTTGATATTCAATTGGGTGAACCCCCGCCTAATGCTCAAGCTCTAGATTTTATAATGCCGGAGACGAAAGAATAATATGTCTGGTGAATATAGTTTAAGAAATAATTTACAAACGGATTGGATCAAACACGATTCTACTTGGAAGAAAGGTGTTGACCAAAACTGGAAAAATATCGATTGGAGTCTTTATAAAATTGTAGATCAAGTCGTTGCGAATATCGCGGCACTTCCATCTAGCCCAACAAATTATCAAGCGTTCATTGTTGAATCTGAAAATGAAGTCTGGGTTTGGAATAATAATATAACTGACTTCGATAGATTTCCTCTTTCAAGTCCATTTGTATTTTATGATCTTAATCTTGCAGGTTGGTATCAATGGTTATCCAGTATCATCAGTCCATTTGGTGGTGCTGGTGGGGGAGATTTCTTTGGACCAGCATCAGCAGTTGACGAAAATGTAGTTATTTTTGATGGACCAAGTGGGAAAATCGGAAAAGATTCAGGCGTTGCAATTGCCGATGTGATTGCCGCAGTTGCTGGTCTTGGTTCTCCAAATTATGATCTTTCAAATAGTTGTAATATTTTCAATGGTAGCAATACTGTAAAAGCAGATGTAACAAATCTATCTTGCACACTCACAACCAGCGGCAGACCGGTAGCTTTGATTTTAGTTGGAGATGGCAGTCCTTTAAATAGATCTTATATATCTATTTCACCTGTCGTCCCTAATTCTTCATTATCAGATTTAGATTTATATTTTCTTCAAGGAAGTACAACTATTTATCGAACTTGGTTTGCTCTTGATTTAGAGTCAGGATCAGGAATAGATATTTTTATAAATAATTCTACAATTTGGCATGCATATGTTCCGCCGGCAGGCACTTACACATGGAAAGTACAAGCATCAACATCATATTCTAATTCTCAATATAGCATTCGATATAAAAAACTTTTAGCAATCGAGCTTAAATAAAATGGCTGATTTAGATTTTAAATTAATTATCGATGCAGTTACTGAAGGCTTCGACTCAGCTCAAAAAAAAGTTGATGGATTATTCGGGTCAATCGAAAGCAATTCAAAGAAGCTTGAATCTGCTGGTAAAAAATTAAGTGGATTTTTAACAGCTCCTATTGCAGCTTTCGCAGCTTTCTCAATTGCGGCTTTTAAGGATCAAGAAAAAAACATAACAAAGTTCACAGATTCATTTCAAAAACAAGGTGGAAGAATTGGTTTTACATTCGATGAACTTACAAAAAAAGCGGATGATTTTTCAAAGACAAGTTTGTTTCAAGACGATGATATTTTAGGCGGAGTTACTTCTCAGCTTCTTAATTTCGACATTACGAACAAAACAATTTTTGATGATGCGCAAAAAGTGATTTTAGATTTTGCATCCAAGACCGGACAAGATTTAAATTCAGCCACACTTGCCATTGGAAAGGCTCTTCAAAATCCAGCGGAAGGTTTAACATTATTACGTAGACAAGGTGTCGCAGTCACAGACTCACAAGTTTCACTTGTCACCCAATTAGATAAAACTGGAAAGAGCGCTGAAGCACAAGCTGCGGTAATTAAAATTCTCAAAGATCAATATGATGGATTTGCTCAAACGATCGCAAATACAGATACTGGAAGATTTGATACTCTTATAAAAACATTCAGAGAAGTAAGGGAAGCTTTTGGACAAGCATTCTTAACTGTTTTCAGACCATTTATTAATATTTTAATTGAATTTGGAAATGTCATTAAGAATCTTCAACCCCAATCCTTAGCCTTAATTGCTGGATTTGCTTCTATTGTTGCAGCGATTGGTCCCGTTATTTTAATCGTTGGACAACTCACAACTGCATTTGGAGCTTTAGGAATATCTTTATTTGCAATTGCTGGTCCTGCTGGATTGCTAGCTCTACTTGCTGGCGGACTCATTGCATCTGTTCAGGCCTTTGGAACACTAGGAAATGCAGCAAATAATTTCGCACTTCAAATCAATAAAGACTTTTTAGCTCTATTTCAATTGGTAGATAAAATACCCGTTATATTTAATTTCCTTCCACAAGTAGCTTTATTAAAAACCGCAAGCTCGGCTCTCAAAAGTACGGTTGAATCGAATATCGCATTTTTAAATGGTGAGATAGATGCTTTCATTGCAAATACTGGTAATAAAATTGAAGCACAACCTTTCATTGCACAAAAAAAAGAATTAAGTCCTGAAGAGCTTGCGGCTATCAAAAAGCTTGCGGATGAAAGAGCTAAATTTTTACAGGACGCTACAGATGAAGCTAACGCTAAATTTAGAGCAGAGAATGCAGGACCAGGATTTTTTGAAGGTTCTTTTAATTTGCCAGGCGAACTTGATAATGCAGGTGGGTCATTTAGAAAAGCTGCTGGTGAATTTGCGGAAGTTAAAAAAGAAGTTATTGAGCTTTCAGCTACAGAACGAATTTTGTCAGATTCCTTCGCAACCTTCTTTGAAAATCTCGCATTTGGGGCTAAATCAGCCGCAGATGCATTTAGAGACTTAGGTAGGACGATTGTTCAAAGTTTGTTCTCTACTGCTCTTAGGGCTGGATTGAACTCGGTTTTTTCAGGTATTTTTGCCAATGGCAAAGATCCATTAGGATCTGGATCAGGTGGTGGAACATTATTTGCTGCATCCGGTGGTCATATTAAAGGCCCAGGCACAGGCACAAGTGATTCTATTTTGGCTCGTCTTTCCAATGGTGAATTTGTAATGAGGGCAGCGAGTGTTCAAAAGTTTGGTGCAGATTTCTTTCATTCTCTGAATAAAGGATTAGTCCCAAAATTTAATATTGGCGGTAAGGTTTCAAAAATAAAACAGAACCTAAGTGGTATTCCAAGACTTGCAACTGGCGGATTGGTTTCTCAACAAAGTCCGGTTAATGTTCAGGTTATTAACAATTCCAGTCAGCCTGTTCAAGCCAAAACCAATCGCATTATTGATCCTTCTGGAACGATCATACAAATCGTTTTAGAAGATTTGAAAAATAATGGCCCCATCTCACAACAATTTCAAGGTGCATTCGGAGTAAGTAGATGATTGCTCTACCAAAATATGTTCAAATTTTAAGCAATGGATATAAAGAAACTTATACTGGTAAAATTATTCGCAGTGAATTTGATCGTGGAATCGCAAAACAACGTTCATTGTCTTCCAATGGAATCAAACAAGTAACTTTCAATGCAATTGTTTGCGATGAAAATTATCAAGATTTTTTATCATTCTATCGTAATGATCTTGCATCAGGTGCAAATTGGTTTGAATTTATTGACCCATCAAAATCACCAGCTATTAAAAAAAAGGCTCGCATGATTTCATCAGATCTTGTGACGGAACCAACTGGTGAAGATTTTCCATATTGGGGTTTTACATTAACATTGGAAATGTATGACTAGATCACTCACAGATAATTTGAAGGCGAATCTAATTCGTACGCAAGGTGAAGAGCCTGTAAATTTAATTGAACTCTACTCAAGTCAAATATTTACTGATCGAATTCGCGTTACAGATTCATTGAAAGAGATTGTTAGCAATGGAAATACCTATACGCCATTTCCATTTTCTTTAACCATTGCAAATGACCAAAGTAATGAATCACCTGTTGCTCAACTTGAATTTGATAATATCTCAAGAGCAATTACAAGATGGCTTGAGCAATTGCAAGGCGCTCCAAAAGCAAAACTTAGGCATATGAAAATTCAAGTATCAGATCCAGATACATTGGAAATTGATATTACCTATGATCTAAAAAATATAACTGTCAATCGAAGACGTGTTTCAGGTCGTCTTGGATTTGATGAAACGATCAATAAAATTGGAAACATTATACAATACAGAAAAGACAATAGCCCAGGACTCTTCTAAAAGTTGGTCGACAGATTTCTTGGATATTGCTTACGATACAATGGATTGTGTCGAACTTACTTTCTTTATTCAGAGAGCAATTTTTAATCGTAAATTTGAAATTGAATCAAGAGAGCCAGGCAATATATTTTATTATGCTCAATTTCTAAAGCGACATATTAATGAATTCTTGATTGGAAAAACAGATCAACCTCAAGATGGAGATTGCGTCCTTATTAAAAACAGAGGTCGACTTTCTCATGTGGGAACTCTTCATATTTTTAAAGGTAAGAAATATATTTTACACACCATGGACTGCTTTAATTTCTCATGCTTGCATGACTTTGATAGACTCAAAAGCTATGGGTTAGAAGTCGAAGGAATTTATAAATGGAAATAGTCTACTTAAATAAACGAATCAAACTTGATACAGATGCAACTGTTTCAACGATTTTGACAATTGCAGAAATTCGTGAACAACGGCTTTGTGTTTTTGTAGACGGAAATTATGATTCAATTGTAGATATAAATCAAATTATTAAAAAAGATTCTTGCGTATTTATTTATCCAGAACTCTCAGGACGAACTGGAATTAAAATTGGGGCATCGGCTGTTTTACTTGCTGCAACGATAGCTAGTGCTGGCGCTGGTTCACCTGCATTTCTTTCAAGTCTAAGTGGTGGTGCTTTATTTGCTGCGAAAGCTGGAATTTTAATTGGTGGAGCATTAATTGCAACAGGCTTGCAAGCTCTTGCTCCAAAAGCTTTATCCAATGTGAATGGACAAAATAATGTCGAAAGTCCTACGTTCTCACTAACAGCAAGCGGGAATTCGATCCGTCCATTTGAACCGCTTCCAATTGTTTTTGGGAATCATAATATTTTCCCGGATTTTTCATCAATTCCTTATAATGAATATCAGACCTATGATCCATCTTATACATACGATTCGGTAGCTTGGATTAATTTTAGTGTTGTAGAAAATAGCGCTGGATTTACTGGACCTACTACAAGAACAATCTTAGGTGACAGTTACACTTATTTATATCCAAACCCATCCGCTGCTGCAACAACTGGTGACAATTGGTATCGATATATTGGCAACAATGATTACAGACAAAGCGAACTTGATGCTCAGACTGATCCTGATCCAGCCGTCGGAGATAAATATCGAAGAGTTTATGTTTACATTACGTTCTCAACTTATGCACCAGCCATCAATCGATGGGTGAGTATGGAAGATTTAAATTCCAATGGATCAGGTGCCACATTTTTTAATACTGGTCTTACATTTACAAATGTTCTTAATTATGAATTTTCGGATATTGCTCAATCTTATCCAAGAAAAACTGAAGTTGTAAAACAAATCATGAATTATGGTTTTGGTGATCTTGTGTTTGTAAGCAATCAAATAGGAACTACAAATGCAACGGATTATCGCCAATATGATGATACCAATGATGGATCACCTCTTTCTCAAGGAACATCGAATTGGATTATTACTCAAGGTGAACCTGTATTCTCTACTACCGTTGGTGGAGGTGGTGAAGTTGAGAAATTTAATTTTGTAAATGGAAATGTAAATACTGTCGACGGTGGAAGAATGGATAACGTCACAGGATTTTCATATCCAACTGGCAATTACGTTTTACGTCAGGGACCAGAAGATACTTTTGCGATTCAAGTAGACATCGAAGGTAGGCAATTTCGTCTTGATAAAATTAATGGTGGAACTGCAATTTTAACTAGATATTTTAATCTTCAATATCGACGTGTTCAGCCGACAGTCGGATCTTGGACTAATTTCACAAAATCAATGACTCTATTTACACCATATACATCACCATACAATGTAACACATGGATCATCTGGTGATATATATCGTGACACGGTTTGGGTTGATAATTTAAGTCCTGGACAATATGAGGTCCGAGGCCAAAGAATTGATGAGAATGAGACTTCAGCCGATAATATTTCAGAAATATATTTAAAAAGAATTCGTTTCTATCAACGTGATGAATCACAAAATTATGTGGCTCAAAATCGTAAGGCTATTATTGTAGAATCTGATTCACAGCTCAATGGATCTTTGAATAAATTATCAAGTGTTGTTTCTGCGAAATGTTGGGTCAATGATGGCTTTGGAAATTTTACATGGACGACAAGCTCAAATCCTGCGGATTGGTTGCTATATTATGCCCGAGGTGCTTTTAAAAATACATCTGCCGATGGAACATTAACCTATCCATATTCACCCACAATAGGTTGGATGAATAATGCAGATCATCCTGACAATGGAGAAAAGATTTTCGGTGCTGGAATATCTGATAGTAATATAGATTTTTCATCACTCAATGATTGGTGGAATTTTTGTAATACAAATAGTTTGAGATTTGATGCTGTGCTAGATCGAACCGAAACCATTGCAGATACTTTTAAAAAAATATGTTCCATAGGTCGCGGATCACCTACATGGGCACTTGGCAAACTTGGTGTTGTATTTGAAAACCCAAATCAATTGCCAGTTGCGATGTTCACACCTGAAAATATTTTAAAAGACTCATTTGAAATGACTTATCTAACTGAAGATTTGCCTGATGAAATTCTTGTGAACTTTGTAAATCGAGATGATAACTGGCAACAAGAATCTGTACGTGCAACTGCAATAGGAATTACAAATCCCGTTATTACTCAGACGATTGATTTTTTTGGTTTGACTGTTGAATCGCAAGCTCAACGTGAAGCCAATAGATTAGCAGCTCGTCAGACCTACAATCGTAGAATATGCAAATTTTCTACAGATGGTGAAGGACTCATCGTTATACGAGGCGATGTAATTTATATTTCTCATGATTTATTTAATTGGGATTATTCATCGCGAATTATACAAATGAATGTCGATGGAAATTATATCTATCAAATGATACTGGATTGTGAAATTGATGACAGCATTCAAAATGTTTCGATTCGACTTCCTAATAATGAGATCAATCAATATCGAGCAACCGTTGTTGGAAATATTTTAACTTTGATTGATCAACTTCCTTTATCCAAAGCACCCTATTATTTGGATCAAGAAAATACAATTAATTCATTGTCTGAATTTCCAGAATCGCTACCAGAAGATTATTTGATCATTGCAGGCAATCGATCTGAGCCTGGTCGCAAAATGAGAATTGTAGGTGTTACACCTAAATCTGAAAATGAATTTGAAATATCATGCATTGAGGAAGATCCTGGATTCTACGCACAAGAATATATTTTGTCTGGATTACCACCACCGCAACAATTTGAACGTATCAAAGCTTCAGTAACAAAGGCCGATTATATTATCTCAGGCAATGGCAAGGCTAGTATTTATTGGGAACTTGATGGTGCATCTGCTGTATCTGTAATGCTATCTCTAAATGGTTCGATTCCGTTCCTATATACAATTGGAGGCGCGACTCATTTTGGAAACGATGTGGATATTGCTTATTCAACTGGCGATCAAGTCACCGCTACAATTGTTCCCATTTATACAGATTCGCCTTATACTGTGGAAACTAAGACAATTTCTTTTACCTTATTATAATGCTGCGCATTAGATTACAAAATGATCCAAACTTAAAAAAGCTTTTGGAGAAAATTAAAAGTCCAAGAACGTTGCAACGAATTTTAAGTTCCATTGCAATTGAGCTTAAAAGTTCAACCAGGGCGCGTTTCTTTTTCTCAGTTGATCCTGAAGGCAGGCCATGGATACCTTCACGATCAGCATTGAAAGAAGGACGTCGCACGCTTGTTAAATCAGGTCGTTTGAGAGATTCAGTCAATACAAATGTCACAACCAATAAAATTGAAGTCGGAATACCAAGAGCAACCATTTACGGAAAAAAATTTCAGCTTGGTATAGATGGCCAAGAACAGCGGGAATTTTTAGGTTTGAGTGATGCAGATATTAAGATTATTATGAAAATAATCGAAAGAGAATTAAGATTATAGCTGAAAGTTGGAATTGTGGAACACGGAATAAAAGAATACAAAGCAAGCGTTTGGAACGAAATGATGTACGAAATGAAAAGCAAAATTCTAGCTCTTCACAAAGGAATTATTATTATCTTGTGTAATAAATGCTCACATCAAATGCTGGCCGCAGTTCACCATGATTTTGATGATTTGCCTCACAAAAAACAATACAATTGCATCAATAATGAATGTGGTCATGTTGATTATATTATCGTCTAAGGAATTGCATGAATGACAAACCCGATCAAAGAATGGAGCGACGAGTTCAAGGCGGAAACCAAGGAAATAATAAAACAGGCGATTCCGTCGGAAATTCGGATCAAAAAGGGGAAGCTCGTTCTTTCGTACAAAACGGATTTGAGCACTTCAACTACAAAAACCCGGCTTCATCTATCACCGTTGCAGTGGTTAGCTTCTTTGTTTTTAGTGGCGGCATTACTCTCACTGGCTACATTGTGGGGAGCAGTAAAGTTGAGGAAATTGTTTACACCAAAGGTGCAGATGCAAAGCTTGATAGAAACTTTACAATCCGAGAAAAGTTCGCAAAAATGGATGAGAATGACATCTATCGAAAAATGGCCATCGACAAATGCAGTCAAGATTTATCCGCTTTTATGGTCGCAATCGAACCAAGGCTTTTATATCTCGAAGGAGATAAAGCAGTTCCAACAAAGGCAGAAACCAGAAAGGCAAATCGAAAACGATGACCAAATTTCTACTTGAGAAAATCATTAAAAACTCAGCGCCAATGCTTCAGCCGTATTTGAAATTTGCAGACGCTGCGGCTGTTTTGTATGCGTTGTCTGTTTGTGAATCTTCTGGTGGAACGGATAGAGTTCCAAGATATGAAAAATCTTATGCACCTTTAGGAACCAACTATAAAAATGAACAACCCGAACGTTATAAAGTTTGGGGCGCATTATCAGCAATCAGTTATTCAAGCTTTCAAATCATGTACTGCACAGCCTGTGAGCAGGGCTTTGATTCAGCGCCTTATTTGCGGTCACCATTAGAACTTCAAAATGATGAGGTAGCTATATTTTATGTAATTGAATTTATCAAAAACCGAGTTGTAGCGAAAGGGGGAAGTCGTGTCGAAGATATCCCAGATTCCTATAATACGGGAAATTTTAAAGATCAGATATTTAATCAAGATTACACAAAAAAGTTCATGGCCAATTACAATTCCCTACAAAAAAATGCAGATTATATTACTACATAGACCTATTGCTGAATGGGATGGTATTCCTATAAAATTCAAAGAGATAGTACTGGATGTTGGATATATGGTGCGTCGACATTGCCAAGAATACCTCACAATTGAACTCATAGAAAGTTCCAATTCTGATTACGTTTTTTATTTTAGAAAGTTCCCAAAAGCTGGCAGTAATGGCATAATTAGGATTGTGGAGATCTTGAATGATATTTATCAGTTTGATCCAAATCGAGAAACCATTCCATTCGCAGAGGAAAGTAATTCAGGATTTTTGATTCGATGCAATTGGAAGACACATAGTTTGAACAAAGTTTACAGAAAGGAAGCAATGTTATGAAAGAAAAAATAAAACAACTTGAAAAAGAAAATCAAATGCTAAAAGAGATCGTCGATTTGCAACGAAAACTTTTAGCTTTTCCACAAACAAAAATTATTGAAAAATATGTTTATCCACAATATCCACATCCTTGGCATGTGCCTCATATTACATTCAGTTCAGGAACACTTACTGATGGCGCTATTTCTTCAGGATCAATATCAGCAGTTATTACAAATGCATCTACTTTAACCGGAGGCTCAACATGTTCAGCGTCATTAAACAGTTAGTTGGATCACGTAAGTTTTGGATTGGTATTTTCACAGCAGGTGCAAATGCCGGAATCACTCAAATGAATTTGTCACCTGATATTACAGTCATGCTTATGAAGGCTGTAACAGCCATTGGCGCGTTCATGATTGGTGGCATTGCCTATGAAGATGGAAAAGCAAAAGAAGCTGGAGCTCTTCCATCGACACTAGCTAAAGATGTGATTGCAAATAAGCAATGACATTAGATTTAGTTCTTGGTGGTGTCATTCTAGTTTTGATTTTTGTTTTATATCAGCTTGCAGTTTATAAGGGTAAGTCGGATGAGAAAATAAAACAGCTTGGAGATATCATTGAAGCAGGAAATAATTATCAAACCAATTCTGAAAAAAGAATTTCTACTTACGATAAAAACATCGGTGAATTTAATGCGGAAATCGACAATACAGATTATGCTACTGCTGATGATGCTACCCTTACTCGGTTGCACAAAGGGCAGACCAGTCCTAGTTTATCAATCGATTCCACCGGGCCTAGAAAGACAATTAGAAAACCCAGCGCCGAATGAGCCGAAAGGTTACAAAGGCGCAATCAATTGTGGACTTCCTACTGCAAAATGTATTTCAAACATTGATCTTGATTTTGAAGATCGACAGCGTAAAGCCTTAAAAGAAGGTCTTGGATTAATGATAGGAATCATCAAAGATCAGAACGACCAATATATGAATTATCTTGGGAAACCTTGTCCATGGTTGGATTTTGAATGCAAAAAAGAACGAAAACGCACCAAGAAACCATAGAAAATTGGGATGATAGTTTCTGGCTTGTTTATCATTTCCTTGATGAAAATTATGAAGATACTATAAAATGGTTTGATACACCTAATCCAAAACTCAATGGAAAAAAGCCGGGCGATTTACTTCTTACAATGCATGGAAGATTTAAACTTTTAAAATTTCTAGAAGATATTAAAGAATTAATCGTTCATTAAATATGAAGTGAACCTGAATAAGGTTTGCTAGGGAAAGCTTTCATGATCGTATCGATATTGTAGGCAACTAGATATGTTCCTCCAACACGCTCTACATCTTTTTGAAATAATTTTTGATCGATGCTTTGCTTCCCACTCCATTTTGTTTCAATCACAGCATAACCTCCGCCTCTTAAACAAATATGAATATCTGGAATTCCTTTTCGGTGATCTCTAGGCTTACGCCACAATTGTAGCTTTTCATCATAGACTGGATAATTGTGAGTTCGATAGGCAAGATGACCTATCGCATTTAGATATTTGATTGCGGCTTTAACTAGTTGGTTCTCGCTCATCTGCTGTAAAACATTGAAAGTCGTTGTAATCTAATTCAACATTACCATTCAAATATTTTATAACTTGGATATTGCCACCGATTGAATCATAAATCAAATCTATATATCCACCTGATGATACTGGCTTTCTCTGAAAGTCGTATACGCTTTCAAGACCTCCAAAAATTACATGATATCTGTCTTCAGATGGGACATATTCTACGGTTGAAACCATCGGTTCGCTTGCATTTTCTGGCGTATCACATCTGACAAATGTTAGTTTATTTGATCCAAAATCATCAAAGAATTCGGTTGAATTTGTAGCGCCGTTGCCACAAAAATGAAGTGCAATGATCGATAACAATAATATTTTTTTCATTCTAGTTCCTCCAAATTAAATACATTCCAAACATCATCAAAATAATAAAGCCTAAGAAAAATATCCAGTCATTATTGTTGAGCAGCTTTTTCAATGACTTCCT
>JAKPPP010000251.1 GCA_029547265.1 Bacteroidota bacterium | reverse complement strand
AGGGACATTAAATGTTTTTACAACCGAAATAGTATTTGAAGTGCGACTACATCCCGATGCGTTGGTCACAACAGCATTATAAGTTCCCGTAGCTTTCGCATAATAAGTTGAAGAAACAGCTCCCGTAATTAACGTTCCTGAGTTATACCATTTATAAGAATTGCCTGCAATAGGAGTTGATACTAATGCTAAACTATCGTTACCACAAATTGAAATACCATTCGAAGAAATGATAGCAGCAGGAAGCGCATGAATAGTAATATTTGCTCCATTGTCTTCTCCCAATCGAGCAGAATCTGACGAGATAACACGGAAACGATAAGCATTTCCTTCCGGCATATTATCAGGAATAATTCCGGTTATGATTCCTGTTAACAAATTAGAAGTTAGCGACCCGATATTCGTTGCATTCGTAAATCGACCATTTGCATCACTTACTTGAGCAGTGAAAACATTTCCTGCGTTTAAAGCGATGTTCGATTTGAAAGGAATATTGATTGGTTGTCCGGCGCAGAAAACAGAACCTGATATCGGACTTGTTGTTAAATCAGTACGCAGTTTTAATAAAAGCACATCATTACCACCTGTGGTATTAAACGTATTATTTCCGAAGATAGCACTTGATGAATAATATCCCGAAATATACAATTTACCAGAGTCGGCAACTGCCATATCCAATGGTTCATCGTAGTCGTAACTTCCACCATGGTTTGCCCATTGAAATTCACCCTTAGGATTATATTTCACAACAAAAGGGTCATAATATCCGTAACCAACAATATTAGTTTCAGCAAACATACTGGTGCCACCATGATAAACATTTCCGGTTACATAAGGATTCCCTTTTGAATCGACCACAACGGCAGTACCGCTTTCCCACTGATCACTCACAGTAGAGTTCACCCATTGAACATCACCAGCTACACTATACTTGGCTAAATACATATCATACGATCCGCTTGGAACAGCTGTGATGGTATCAAAAATAGTAGGACCATCATGTAAACCTGTAATATAAAAATAGCCTTGACCGTCGAGTGTAATTCCGTATCCCGCTTCGTAACCACTGCTTCCTGCCCTCATCAGCAATTGCATGTTTCCTGAAGGATCGTAGCTTACGATGAAAATATCAACTGAGCCGGCACTAGTTAAAGTAAATCCGCTAAAATTAACTGTGTTTAGAAAATAACCAGTGACATAAGAATTTCCTGCGGCATCTACTGCTATTGCGAATGCTTGATCATCATTATAACTTCC
Organism: Bacteroidota bacterium; assembly: GCA_029547265.1. Lineage (GTDB taxonomy): Bacteria > Bacteroidota > Bacteroidia > AKYH767-A > OLB10 > CAINEC01. The sequence continues at coordinate 737 of JAKPPP010000251.1, read as the reverse complement.
TCCGCTTTTCGCCCACTGCGCTACCCCTGAAGAATTGAATTTTACGGTATAGCAATCGAGCGATGAACCCATAGTAGGATGAACCACACTCGTAATTGTTACACCGTTTCCGAACGAACATGTTCCTGAATATTGTCCCGCCATGTAAAGGTTATTCGAACCATCAACGGCAATTGAATTAACAACATCATTTCCGTTTGTACTTCCCACCGACTTCAACCATACCAACGCACCATTAGAAGCATTGATTTTAGAGATAAAAATATCTGTCGTCCCTCCGGCAACTCCTATTGTTGTAGATACAGTATCATATTTAGCTATCCCATGAAATGTTCCGACAACATAAATGTTCCCGGCATTATCACAACGCACCTTTGCAGCAGTAATCCCTGAGTTTGTCCCGGTAAACCGCTTAGCCCAAAGAATTGCTCCCGAAGCATTATACTTCACTAAAAATGCACTTTTATAAATTGAACTACGAAGCACAGTTGAACCGAACGTAATTGAATCGTTATACTCTCCCACCATATACATATTTCCGGATGCATCGGTACAGATACCTCGTCCCATATCATTAGCCGTGCTACCATAATGATTGACCGACATAAAGGACTGAGATTTCCCGGATAAAGCTAATAACATCATAAAAGATGTCACGACAACAATAAAATTCTTCATAGTAATTGAATTTAAGACTGCAATATTAGGGCGAAAAAAAATCAAATACTATCAAAATT
>JAKPPP010000078.1 GCA_029547265.1 Bacteroidota bacterium | reverse complement strand
AACCAGCCTTGTATTCGCGCTGTTGCAATTGGTCACGTTGCGGCGTTTGAGCAGACACTCCTAACGAAAGGAATGATGCTGCAACCAATGAATAAATTAATTTGTGATTCATCATTTTATGTTTTAGTCGATGATTGTTTCAAAATTATATGTTCTTAAAAACTCTATCGAGTTCTTAATGTCGGTAAATAGCACTCTGTCTTTATCAACGAAAGGTACTACTTTTCTGTAATCAGAAATTAATTGCTCTAGTTTAGATGATGATTTCGTCGGGCGACGGAAATCCATCGCTTGCGATGCATTCATCAATTCAATGGCAAGTATCTTCTCTAAATTCATCACAACTCTATACAACTTCGTTGCAGCATTAGCTCCCATACTCACGTGATCTTCTTGTCCGTTGGATGATACAATAGAATCAATTGATGCAGGTGTGCATAATTGCTTATTCTGACTTACAATCGATGCAGCTGTATACTGTGGAATCATAAAGCCTGAGTCTAATCCCGGATTCGCCACCAAAAATGCAGGCAATCCTCTTAGGCCACTTATCAATTGATAGGTTCTTCTTTCACTGATATTACCTAACTCTGCTAATGCAATCGCTAAGAAATCTAATGGCAACGCTAATGGTTGTCCGTGGAAATTACCGGCACTGATAATTAAATCTTCCGCCGGAAATACTGTTGGATTATCAGTTACGGAATTAACTTCTGTGGTGAACACTGATGCTACGTAGTCAATAGTATCTTTTGATGCACCATGAACTTGAGGAATACAACGGAAAGCATAAGGATCTTGAACATGTTGTTTCGCACGACTAATCATTTCACTTCCGTTCAGTAACTCACGGTAACGACTAGCCGTATTTATTTGTCCTGAATGGGGACGAATATCATGTATCAAATGATGAAATGGCTCAATCCTTCCATCAAATCCTTCTAATGAAATTGCTCCAACAATATCTGCAATACGCTCTAATCGTTTAGCTTGAAGAATACTCCAGCTACCGAACGAACTCATAAACTGAGTTCCGTTTAAAAGTGCTAATCCTTCTTTCGATTTCAAAACAACAGGCTTCAAGTTAAATTTCTTTAAAGCATCTGCTGCACCCATCTTCTCACCTTTAACTCTTACCTCACCCAAACCTATTAAAGGCAAACTTAAATGCGCTAAAGGAGCTAAATCGCCTGATGCCCCTAATGATCCTTGATCGTAAACAACAGGAAGAATGTCGTTATTGAAAAATTCAATCATCAATTGAACAGTTTCAACTTGCACACCTGAATTACCATACGACATTCCTTGAATTTTCAAGAACAACATCAACTTAACAATATCAGAAGGAACTTCTTCTCCCGTTCCGCAAGCATGCGACATTACTAAATTAACTTGAAGCTGACCGAGGTCTTGCTTCGAAATTGATTTATTGTATAACGACCCGAATCCTGTGTTAATGCCATAAAAAGCAGCATCACTGCTTTCCATTTTCTTATCAAGGTAATCGCGACATTCTTTAATTTTAGCTTTTGATTCGTCACTCAGAGCCAACTTTATTGTTGGATCTAACATCAATTTTAACGTTTCAAACGTTACTTGATTCGACGATATAACATGATTCATATTCGACAATTTTTTATTTCAAGAGATCAGCTAACTGATCAAGTTTAATTTTTTGTTGAGTACCGTCCGACATATTCTTTAATGTCACTTCACGGGAATTCCTCTCATCTGAACCTGCAAGAATTACAAATGGAATATTTCTTGCATCTGCATAACCCATTTGCTTCTTCATCTTCACAGCATCTGGATAAAGTTCGGTGTAGACAGAATTATTTCTAAGGGTGCGAAGAATTTCTAAACCATAGGCTAAATCTTCACCTCCAAAATTTACAATCAGCACTTTCGTTGACAAAGTAGCATCCGCAGGAAACAATCCCGCTTCCTCTAATACATCATAAATACGATCAGCTCCGAATGAAATTCCTACTCCCGACATTCCGTTTAATCCGAATATACCCGTTAAATCATCGTATCTTCCTCCACCACAAATACTACTTGTGAATGAAGAACGAGTATCGTCGACTTTCACTTCAAAAATAGCACCGGTATAATAATTTAATCCGCGAGCTAATGTCATCTCGAACTCAAGATTCACTTTCTTGAATGCTAACGCCTTCGTATATCCGAAGATTTCTTCAATCTCAGCGATCCCTTTCATTCCTATTTCAGACGACTGCAACATCTTCTTTAACAGTTCTAATTTCTGATCGTGCGAACCTGAAAACTCCAATAATGGTTGTAAACTATTTACTGCACTTTCAGAAACACCTTTCGATAGCATTTCTGCTTTCACTTTATCGACACCAATTTTATCGAGCTTATCAATAGCAACGGTAATGTCAATTATCCTATCAGCTTCACCTAAAATTTCTGCAATGCCCGATAATATTTTGCGATTGTTTATCTGAACTTTAACTCTTAAACCTAGGTTATTGAATACTTCATCAAATAATTCAATTAGCTCTAATTCATTCAACAAAGATGTAGTTCCAATTACATCAGCATCACATTGGTAAAATTCACGATAACGTCCTTTTTGAGGTTTATCGGCTCTCCACACCGGTTGTATTTGATAACGCTTAAAAGGAAATGTAATTTCGTTTTGATGCATCACAACGAAGCGAGCAAATGGAACCGTTAAGTCATATCGCAATGCTTTTTCGGATATACCTGCCGTTAGTTTCTTCGAATCTTTATTTGCTAATGCATCCGCATCAGCTTTTTCAAGAAAATCACCCGAATTCAGGATTTTAAAAATCAACTTATCTCCTTCTTCACCGTACTTCCCCATTAATGTTGAAAGATTCTCCATACTCGGAGTTTCTAAAGGAAGATAACCGTATTTGCGAAATGATGCACGGATAGTATCGAAGATGTAATTCCTCTTTACCATTTCGTCCGGACCAAAGTCGCGTGTTCCTCTCGGAATTGATGGTTTCATTTTAACAATTTGTTGTCAAGCAAAAAGCAGCTTAATGATAGAAATTACTTTACAATACGACTATCATTAAACTGCTTCTCAAATAATTTTCAATTAAGCGGTAAGCTTTTTATATCTGAACTTCTTAGCTTCTGTATTTCCAAGACGTTTCTTTTTATTTTCTTCATACTCAGTATATCCTCCTTCGAAGAAGTAAACTTGCGAGTCTCCTTCAAATGCCAAGATATGCGTACAAACACGATCTAAGAACCAACGGTCGTGGCTAATGATTACCACGCATCCAGCAAAGTTCTCTAATGCTTCTTCAAGTGCTCTGAGTGTATTCAAATCGATATCGTTGGTAGGCTCATCCAGTAACAATACGTTTGCACCCATCTTCAATGTCATCGCTAAGTGAACACGATTTCTTTCTCCTCCCGATAACACTTCTAATTTCTTGCCTTGATCTGCTCCGCTGAAATTGAATTTCGAAATATAACTTCTGGCATTGGTAGATTTTCCACCAATCACCATTTGTTCTGTTCCTCCACTGATGATATCGTAAACAGATTTACCTGCTACTAACTCATCGTGACTCTGATCAACATATCCCGCAACAACAGTCTCTCCTACTTTGAAACTTCCTGAATCAGGAGTTTCTTGTCCCATGATCATTCGGAATAATGTTGTTTTTCCCGCACCATTTGGTCCGATAATTCCAACAATACCCGCTTGTGGTAAATTGAAACTTAAATTATCAATCAACAAACGATCACCAAAGCCTTTGCTGATGCCTTCCGCTTCAATTACATTAGTTCCTAAACGTGGTCCCGCAGGAATGAAGATCTCTAATTTCTCTTCTTTCTCGCGTGTCTCTTCGTTTAACATTTTATCATATGCCTGCAAACGAGCTTTCGATTTCGCGTGACGAGCTTTAGGAGCCATGCGCACCCAGTCTAACTCACGTTCTAATGTTTTAGCTCTTCGACTTTCTTGCTTCTCTTCCATTGCAAGACGCTTCGACTTTTGCTCAAGCCAGCTGCTGTAATTTCCTTGCCAAGGAATTCCTTCACCACGATCTAATTCTAAAATCCATCCCGCAACATTATCCAAGAAATAACGGTCATGCGTTACCGCAATTACAGTTCCTTTGTATTGTTGTAGGTGATGCTCTAACCATTCTACCGATTCAGCATCCAAGTGGTTAGTAGGCTCATCGAGTAATAATATTTCTGGCTCTTGCAACAACAAACGACAAAGCGCTAAACGGCGACGCTCTCCTCCCGATAACACAGCAACCTGTGATTCAGGATCAGGACAACGTAATGCATCCATCGCTATTTCAATTTTGTTATCTAACTCCCATGCATTTGAAGCATCGATTTTGTCCATTAACTCTGCTTGACGTTCAATGAGCTTATTCATCTCATCGTCTGTACAAGGCTCTCCTAACTTCATGTTCACATCTTCATACTCTTTTAAAATGTCAACAATCGGCTGAACACCTTCCATCACAATTTCTCGAGCCGTTTTAGTGTTATCTAATTCCGGTTCCTGAGGAAGATATCCTACGTTGTAACCGGGAGAAAACACCACTTCACCTTGAAATGATTTGTCTAAACCGGCTATAATTTTCAATAAAGATGACTTCCCGGAACCGTTCAAACCGAGAATCCCGATTTTTGCTCCATAGAAGAAACTAAGGTAAATATTCTTAAGTACTTGTTTTTGAGGAGGATAAGTCTTACTTACACCTACCATCGAAAAAATAATTTTGCGATCGTCAGCCATTTCTAAGAGATTGATTAATGTAACTTTAGGCCCTGAAACTCTGTTTAGAGGAAAGGAATGCAAAAGTATCTCTTTCTATCGAGAAAGGAAACAGAAAAGCACTACTAAAAACGAATAAAAAACATGAACAACTTCCGTAAAATATTTTTCCTTTTCAGCGTGTTATCAGGATTAGCAAATTTCTCTTTCGC
>JAKPPP010000071.1 GCA_029547265.1 Bacteroidota bacterium | reverse complement strand
TCTTTCCTTCGTAAAGCACCTCTTCTCTTTCTACAATTGGTCCCGATGATAAAAACCACCCGCTGAATTTCTCTCGCTTGAAAAAGCGTCCGTCGCTGGGAAAGGCAAATGTTATCTCTACTTCTTCGTTAACCTTCAAGTGGCTTCGCGATGCCGTTTGATGAAGAAAGTAAACTTGTTGCTCTTTTTCCGCCGGTGCCCAAGCATAGTTCAGTTGATCATACCTAAATTTTTTCTCAGGGTCCGATAGGGTTTGATAGGCTTCATTAATTAGCTTAAACTGCTCTGCCGCTGCGGCATCTCCCGGATTTTTATCGGGGTGATAAGCTTGCGCCAGTCGGTAAAATGCCTTCTTAATGTCTTCCTTGCCCGCACCACGCGATACTCCTAATAACTCATAAAAATCGTGGATGGCCATACCTTCTTTCTCTTCTGCAAAGAAAAGAGGATTTGCTTATTTTTCGGCATTTATTGCCTCGATTCCTCAGATTTCCCCTCACATTGCTAACATCTACCCTTTCATAACACAATAAACTTCTCCATTTCTCCTTATAAGGATAGCTTATTTTTGCTGGGATGTCGCGTTTGAAGAAACCTCTTATTATTCTGTTTAGTGTGCTGGCCGGATTATTCCTGCTGGCTATGACTACCGCTCTCATTTTGGGACCGCGGATTAAAGATCTTGTTGTTGAACAAATCAACCAACGGTTAAGTACACCCGTTAAAGTTGATGCAATCGACTTTTCTTTCATCAGAAAATTCCCTTATGCTTCTGTCGATTTTTCGGGAGTTACTGCCGGCGGCGCTAAAGTTTCAGGAACAAATAAACCTCTTCTTGAAGCTCGCCATGTCTTCCTTCAGTTCAACATCTTCGATGTATTTGGTGATGAGTTGCACCTGAAAAAAATTACTGTTGAGGAAGCATCTCTCGTAATTTATACCGACGAGAATGGCGCGAACAACTACGACATCTTTAAAAAATCGAATTCGAAAGGCGGTAACTTTAAACTGGAACTCGAATCGGTCGATCTCGATCATGTGAATGTTTGGGTGCGCGATATAAACGGTGAACGCGACTATAGCGCCGATGTGCTGAAAGCAAATTTAAGCGGACAATTTACCGAGGATGTGTATGAACTTAATACCAAAGGAGATTTATTCGTGAATCATTTCCGCATGAACAAAACGAATTACCTCGATCATAAAAATACTACACTCACTTTAGCGATCAACATTAATTCGAAAGCCGGCACATATGATATTTCATCGTCGACGCTTAAAGTGGAAGAGATAAATTTAGCAGTTAACGGACATGTGAGAAATGAGTCGGAAGGTGTTCGTACCGACCTAACTATCGAGAGTAAAGAAGCGGGTTTGAAAGAACTTTTATCGCTGATTCCCGGATTGTATATCGAGAAGTTAAAGGATTATAAATATTCAGGAGATATTTACTTTAAGATGCAGATCAACGGAGTATCTTCTGCTACTTCTACTCCTCTAATCAATGCTTTATTCGGAACATCAAATGCAACGCTTAGTCCGAAGTCGAGCGATTATAAGTTGAGCAATATCCGTTTCAATGGAATCTATATCAGTCGTATTTCGGCTAGCCATCCCGTTAGTAAAATGTCGCTGAATAATTTATCGGCTACCCTAGAAGGCCAACCACTATCGGCATCCTTAACAGTAGAAGATTTTTCGAATCCTTATATCAGCCTCGACGCTAAAAGCACTATTAACCTCGAAGTATTGAGTCGATTTTACATGCCCGATACATTAGAATCTATTTCGGGAATGCTATCGGTGAATGCGCAAATCAAAGGCCGTAGCAACGACCGAAGCAGTTGGCTCTCCGACGGAAGTGTTACTTTGAAAGATGTATCTTTTAAAATCAAAGAGAAGCCTGTTGCGTTTACGGGATTCAACGGCGACTTCTCACTGAAAGGCAGCAGACTTACTGTGGGCGATTTCAGAGGGAACGCAGCGGGTAGCGACTTCAACGCAAATGGTGTTTTCGAAAATGTATATGGTTTCTTACTTACTAAAGAAGAAGTCATCAGCGGACAAGCAAACATATCCTCTCGCAATCTCGACTTAAACGAATTACTCGAAGATAAATCGAAAACAACAACTACCGATACTACCTATCGTCTCGACTTTGATCGCCGATTAAATTTAGCGTTGAATGTTAACATAGGAATATTATCATTCAGGAAATTCCAAGCTTGGCAGATGAAAGGAAACATCACTTTAAAAGACAAAGTGCTGAACACTTCTGACCTCAACTTCAAAGCATGCGAAGGAACAATACGTATGGATGGAACAATGGATGCATCGAGTAAAGACAGCATTTTAATTGCTTGCAATGCCGATATCAAAAAGATAGATATGTCGCAGTTGTTTTATCAAATGGGAAATTTCGGACAAGAAATCATCACCGATAAGAACTTGAAAGGAAAAGTAACAGCAAGTATTCAATTTGCGAGTACCTGGAGTAAGACACTCTTCTGCAACTTCGATCGCATCTATTCGAAAAGCAATTTAACAATTGAAAATGGAGAGTTAGTAAACTTCGAACCAATGTTAGCGCTATCGAAATATGTTAAAGGAGCCGATTTCAAAAACATCAAATTCAGCACACTTAAAAATCAAATCGAGATTCGCAATCAGGTAATCAATATACCAACGATGGAAATCAAGAGCAGCGCGATGGACGTTACGGCATCGGGAACGCATACCTTTGATAATATCGTTGACTATCATTTCCAGCTTTATTTATCGCAGTTAATCGGCAAAAAAGTACGCGATCAGAATACCGAATTCGGCACCATTGAAGACGATGGGTTAGGCAGGATGCGCATATTTATCAATATGAAAGGTCCGGCGGGCAACCCAAAAATAACGTATGATCGCAAGGGCATTGAGCAGAAAATACAGCAGGATATTAAGGACGAGAAGCAAAATCTGAAGAATATCCTCAAGCAAGAATTCGGCTGGTTTAAAAAAGACAGCAGCAAAGTGCGTCAGGATCAGCCAAATACGCAAAAACCACCTAAAAAAGAAGAACTACAGATTGAGTACGATAATTAGTGGATACTCCCTTTAAATTCAATAACTTTGTGCTGAGTAGTAACGCGTGGATGATCTCTTGAACCGGATACTTAAAGAATGACAAGAATCTTTTTCACAGGAGCATCTCCCGAAATTTCAATGCAGTGAATATTTATACTAGAAAACAGCGCTGGAAATTAACTTTATTGATTGCCGCCCTCCTAATCGGGATCGGGTCTTTATGGTACACCAATCAGTTAGTGCAAAAGTTAGCTACCGAAGAAAAAAAGAAAGTTGAGCTATGGGCGGAAGCTACGCGCCAGATTTCCGATATCAATACCGAACCTGGTGATATCAGCTTCGCACTTTCGGTACTAACGAATAATACAACTGTTCCGGTAATTCTTACGGATGAAAAAAAACAGATTATCTCGACAAGAAATTTAGATTCGCTTTTATCCGACGACAGTAAATATCTGAATGAAGAGTTAACGGAGATGGGTCAGCAACATGAACCAATCGAAATAGCATTCGCGGGTAACCAGAAAAATTTTATTTATTACAAAGACTCACTTATCCTAACTCAGCTGAGATATTATCCCTATTTTCAGCTGATGGTAATAGGTTTGTTTTTGATAGTATCCTACCTCGCCTTCAGCTCTTCACGCAAAGCCGAACAAAATCAAGTTTGGGTTGGTATGGCAAAAGAAACGGCACATCAATTAGGAACACCACTTTCATCGTTAATGGCTTGGCTTGAAATTATCAAGTTAAAATCGCCAAACGAAGAATATGTAATCGAACTTGAAAAAGACATCAACCGTTTAAATACGATAACAGAACGTTTCTCGAAAATAGGATCTGCTCCTGCATTGAAGAAAGAAAATCTCACTGAAGTATTAGAAAACTCAATCAGCTATATTAAAAGCAGAAGTTCATCACGAGTAAACTTTTCACTCGAAAATGCTCAAAGTTATAATGTAGAAGCTCCCTTAAACGTTGCATTATTTGAATGGGTATTAGAAAATATTTTCAAGAATGCTATCGATGCAATGAGTGGTGAAGGAAGTATTCAAATAAAGATTACCGATCAGCAACAATTTGCATATATCGATATCAGCGATACTGGAAAAGGAATTCAGAAGTCGAAATATAAAACAGTTTTTAAACCCGGATATACCTCAAAAAATCGTGGATGGGGATTAGGATTATCACTATCGAAACGAATTGTTGAAGAATATCACGCGGGACAAATTTTCGTTAAAAGCTCCGAGCTAAATAAAGGTACTACCTTCCGTATCGTACTTAAAAAAGGAGCCTGATTTTAAATATCATGGCCGGCATTTACCTACATATTCCTTTTTGCAGGCAAGCCTGTCATTACTGTGATTTTCACTTCAGCACTTCGCATAAAAACAAAGACGAATTTGTATTGTCGTTGTTAAAAGAAATTGAATTACGAAGAGATTATCTGCAAGGAGAAAAAATCGACACAATCTACTTCGGAGGAGGAACACCATCGTTATTATCGGCTGATGAAATCGCTCGTATAATAGATCGACTGCAACAGTTTCATGATTTATCGGGAGTAAAAGAAGTAACCTTAGAAGCTAATCCCGATGACCTAACGGGGACGTATCTACGAAAACTACGACATACTACCGTGAATCGGCTAAGCATCGGAATTCAATCGTTTCGTGATGTAGATTTGAAGCTGATGAATAGAGCACACGATAGCAAGCAAGCGCAGCGTTGTGTGCCTGAAGCTGCCAATATCGGGTTTGAGAACATTACCATCGATTTAATTTACGGGATACCGGGATTATCACAAAGTGATTGGCAACGTAACTTAGAAACAGCATTACAACTGCCGATCAATCACCTATCATCTTATTGTTTAACAGTAGAACCAAAAACGGCATTAACATTTCAAGTAAACAAAGGAAAGGTGCCTGCGGTGAATGACGACGAAGCAGCCGATCAATTCGATTACTTAATATCATTTACCGAAGCGGCGGGGATGCCATGGTATGAAGTCTCGAACTTTGCAAAACCGGGATTTGAATCG
>JAKPPP010000054.1 GCA_029547265.1 Bacteroidota bacterium | reverse complement strand
TCGAAAGCCAATGGCATCATTCTTACGATTATTTTAAGCCTAATAATAGGTTCGGCTGGCAACGTCCTCGAAGTTTTGATTAAAGGTCATGCGACCGATTTTTTCCTCTTTCATCCTTTTCCATGGCCGAGCAACCTTTGTGATCAATACATCAACGCCATTATTTACATTATGTTACCAATCACAATTATCAAATCAATTCTCGACTGGCGCCAAAGCAAGAAGAAAATGGCCCAGAATTGATCGGAGTAGCTACAACACATCGAGAAAGTTATTAGTTCTCTTCGGATAATTATTAATATTGGGTTATTATGAAGTTTGGATGGAATTATGACCGAGCTATATTTTTTAAAACTTGATGAATTACCCAATTCAAGCGTTGTAGAACATTTTGATGTAATGTAGGGTTTTTTCCATCTCTTCCTTTCAAATAGTAATCTATCGTCAAATCTTGAGATGCTTTTAATTTTGCCTTTTCTATTCAAGGATTATAAAAGTAAAATTACTTAGTCTAAAGTTTTTACTTAAACATGTTATAGCCTTTTCATTATTTTCTAATTATCTTTAAACTGAATTACAATTTCTCTATTTTTTTTCTGGTAGATTGTAATACAGAAAGTGTCAAGCTACAGAATTGAGAATTAAATAGTTTAGGCGATGATCTGCTATGTGACACCTACCAATTAAAAGCTGAAAAATATTATTGACAAATCAATTTGTAGACATTAAATTAAACTTGTATGGTCAACCATTCAAGCAAATCCAAAAAAAGAAGATTAACGAGAAATGATAGAGTATATCTACTCATTGTTGTTTCTCTTGCTTTCTTTACTAATTGTTCGAAAAAACTTACGATCGGAATCATCGGAGATCAATTTGGCGCAGTCAATGCTGACAGCGCTTTTGTCATTCTTGATCAAGCCGTTGCAAGAATGAATAAAGTTAATCCTGATATCACTCTGCATGTCGGTGATATGGTTGAAAGTATCCAGAATGTCAATTCATATGAAGATTACCAAAAAATTTTCCAACATGCCGTTAATATTATGAATCAGTTATACTGTCCTTGGATATTCGCAATTGGCGATCACGATGTTGTGCCACCAATATATAAACCTTTATCAGAAGATCGCTCTCGCGAGAAATGGTTTCTTGATCAAAGTACAGCTTACAGTTTAAAAAATAATGGAAAACTTTATTATTCTTACGATATAAAAGGATACCATTTTATTGCCTTGTACAGTTTAGAAAATTTACACACTGATCCCCGCTGGGGTTCGATTTTCTTAAACCAGATATCTGAAGAACAAATAGCCTGGTTAAAAAATGATCTTAGTGAACATAAAAAAACCAATGGTATTATCGTAGTAATACATCATCCGCAGTGGTATGTCTGGCAAAATTGGTCAACAATACATGATATTCTGAAAAGTTATCCGGTTATAGCGGTTATAGCAGGTCATTATCATTATGATCAAAATGATGGAGTACTTGATGGTATTCAATATTTTACAATGGGTTCGACTGGAGGAGTAATCAAGGATTTAGATGAAAACTCTGGCGGTTGTTATGAATATGCAGTTTTTTATATAAAAGGTCGAAAATTAGAGGAAATGCATTTGTATAACGTTTCGACCGGTAACGAAGTTGAAATAACGCCCCGTAAAACAATGGATCGAATTCAGGCTATTGCCTGTATGTTAGGTAATCTAAGTCAAGATGAATCAATGTATTTGGGCCAAAATTATCTTATGTCAACCGACAATTATGGAAAAATGTACCGGCTCGATGAAATTGGATTGGAATCACTTTGTAATCCAATTGACTTACCTATTAAAGTACGAGTTAATTATAATAAAGACCTTCTATATAAAACGAGCTGGTCAAATTCTTCCATTAGTGGTGACAGCCTATATACTTTAAAACCTGGGGAAAGAACTGGTTGGGCAAATTACGCTTCAGTGGGGCAATGGTTTAAGCCTCAGGCTTTATGGATGGCAAAAGTGAATTTAGATAACGTCGTTTATAGTCATAAAATAGACTTAAACGTATGTGTTAATTTTATTGACACACGTGAGCGTGTAATTAAAAATACTACTTCTTACTATTTACTAGAAAATGACGATAAAAATAAGTGAACATGAAAGATATTCAAATAAATAAACATAGTATTATACCAATTTATTACCAATTACAAGAAGCCTTCGTTGACTTGATAAATAGTGGCTACTATAAAGCCGACGATATTCTTCCTTCGGAAAATGAAATCGCCAAAAAATTTAGTATCAGTAGAAATACCGCTCAACGCGTTTTGAATAATTTAGTTAGCCGCGGATTAGCTTATCGTGTTCAAGGATTAGGTACATTCGTTGCCAACAAAAAAATTACTTATAGTATTGTAACTTCGCTAAGTTATTCAGCAGAAATAATAGGTTTAAATAAAAATATTAGAAGCAAGTTAATTTTTGCTAATGAAATAAGTGCCAACGAATTAATTGCTCGTAATTTGATAATCAATATCAATGAACCCGTTTATTCTATTCAACGGCTAAGATATATCGATGAAATTCCAATGTCACTTCAAACCTCTTTTTTACCAAAAGTACTTGTACCGGGTTTAATTGAAAAACAGGCTGAAGAGGAATCACTTTTTAAAATTATTAATAAGGAGTACGGTCTTGATATAGACTCAGCGACTGAAACTCTACAGGCTGTAAAAGTCAATAACTACGAGGCGAAAATGCTGGAATTAAATTTGGACGAGCCAGCTTTTCTAATTGAGCGCATTACCAAATTAAAAAATGGTCAGGTAATTGAATTTGTCAAAACGATCCTGCGCGGAGATAAGTCTAAATTTTATATTGAATTACCGGAAAAACAATCATGACTAACATAAAGAGTAAATCTGATTTAATTGAATTTTATAAAAACATTAAAACCAATTCAGCCAGAACAGTAGTGACGCAGATACGCGATCTGACGAAGGTTAGTATTGGACAGGGTTTATATTTAATTGTTGCTGTAGATTCGGACGGTGGTATTGGTCCACTGGAGGGCGATGTCGTAAAATGTTCAGCCTATCAAACCGGACGTTTTGCCATACGGGTACCTTTACTGGAAATTCTGGCATCTGGTGCAATTCCCATCGCCGCCTTTGATATGTTGACAGTGCCAATGAAACCATACGGAGTTGAAATAATTTGTGGCATTCGGGATGAATTAGCTGAGGCCGGATTTGACGGTGACTTCCCAATTTCAGGAAGTACTGAAGACAATGTTCCTGCTAACCAAACAGGAATTGGTACTACAATAATTGGCTTTGTCCATAAGAGTGAATTTAGACCGGGGACATCCCAGCCAGGTGATATTCTTTTATGCCTTGGGATACCCAAATCTGGACCAGAAGATACAATTACCTTGGATGATAATGATATCATTAGTCAGCAAGATTTTTATCAGATTCGCCAGATTAAAAACATTCATGACATCTTACCGGTTGGTTCGCATGGTATATTATTTGAAGCTGAAGAAATGAAACGTCTATCTGGTTTAAAGATAGAATATTTAGACTCTCCAGTAATTAATCTTAAAAAGTCAGCAGGTCCAGCAACTTGTGTTCTTGTTTCCTGTACTGAAGATGCGGTTACAAATATTAAAAATAAAATAAAAGCCCCCTTATTTTTTATAGGAAAGTTTGTAAATGCAGGACAGTAATGATAAATAATGAAAAGTATAAACATATTTTAGGTTGCCTTATAGGAGTTGCAGCTGGTGATGCTATGGGAATGCCTACATCGATGATGAGTCCTGAAACCATCCGCAGATATTTCCCTGAATATATTACCGATTTCCAACCAGCTCCAAATGGACATCTTTTACATCATGGAATGGTTGCAGGACAAGTTACCGATGATACTCAGCAAACTTTATTAGTAGCAGATTCTATCATTGCTAATCGACGAGTTGACCCAGAAGATATTGCCAACCGTTTAATACAATGGGGTGAAGAGATCCATGCCTTCGATTCTATGTTCGTTGGGCCAAGTACATTAAGAGCACTATATGCCATTCGATCTGGAAAATCCATCAAGGAATCAGGCCCCACTGGCGATACCAATGGAGCAACAATGCGCATTGCTCCTGTGGGAATATTTGGACAAGGTGATCTCGATAAAACCTTAGATAACGTCGAAAATGCTTGCCTGGCAACCCATAATACTAATATTGCAATTGCTGGCTCGGCCGCGGTAGCTATGGCTATCGGTTGTGGAATCAGCGGCGAGAAAGATATAGATCTAATTATAGCTAAAGCGTTAATGGCGGTAGAGAATGGGATGCATCGTGGAAATATCTGGTATGGTGCTTCGATCATTCAAAGAACTCAACTAGCACTTAAGATCATTAGCCAAAATTCGACTAGGGAAACCATAATGCGCGATTTATATGATATTATCGGTAGTGGAGTCCAGATCTCCGAGACAGTCCCGCTATGTCTAGCTGTGTTCAAGATGTCAAAAGGCAACCCCATCGATGCTATTGAAATTACAACAAATCTAGGGGGTGACTGTGATACAACTAGTGCAATTGTTGGTAGTATTTGTGGCGCATATTCAGGAGTTTCTGCATTTCCTGCAAAATGGATAGAAAAATTGGAAGAAGTTAATCGAATTAATTTCCAATATTATGCTGATAATTTATATGTTATTTTGGAAAATACTTGAATTATAATTAAGGGTAGGTAGTGTATGAAAAAGATTATTTTTTGCTCAATGTTTTTAATTTTACTTGGAATGGTAAGCTATGCTGATGAAGATGAACCCGTAACCAAGCAAAAATCAACATCAGAAGTAGTCCTTACTCAGGAAGATTTTAAAAAGAATAACTGTCAGAATGTCGGAGATGCCTTAAAATGTATTTCCGGTGTTTATGTAAAATCCGAGGGTGAAATCTCTTTACGTGACGTAAGCTCTGATAAAGTTGTAGTTATTTTAGATGGTCAACGTTTGAATACATCTGGAATCGTTGGCGTAAATGTGGCGGCGATTTCAATTGAAAATATTGACAAAATTGAATTACTAAGAGGTGGCCGTTCGGCTCAATATGGGGCTGATGCCGTCGGTGGAGTAATCGTTATTACTACTAAAGCTTTCAATGATACTCAATCTCAGAATAAGGAAGCGAAAAATATTAATTTCGATGTCAAGACAACCTATGGCTCTTATAATCGCGAAATTTTAAATATTTCTAACATGTTCAATCAGAAGAATTTTAACTACATTTTAAGCTATCGACGGGAATTATGGGATGGCGATTTTGAATATACTAATGACCAGGGTCAAAGAGTTCGTCTGGGTAATAATCACCAATCTTCTTATGATATTTTTTTCAAAGCCGGATTGAACTTTAGTAAAGATCAAACGATTACGGCTTCGACCGATTTTTATAAAGCGAATAATGGTTCACCGGGATTGATTAGTAGCCTTACGCCAACGGCTCGTTTACGCTATGATAATAAATCCTATAATTTGACTTATGATAAAAAAGAACTTTTTTCTGGTTTTAATTTAAAAGCTCAAACTTATTATCATGATTACAATATAGTTTATGATTATGATACTCATAGTGACCACAATAGTTATGTTTACGGACTGGATATTCAACAAAGTGGGCAGTTATTTAAATTGATCAACCTTTCCTATGGATATAATTTTATTAAAGATAAAATTGTCAGTACATCGGTTGGTAATAAATATCGTGATACCCATAGCGCTTTCGCAAACTTTACTTTAGTTAAGCAATTAAGTGGATTTATCAATAATTTTGAAACTTCATTAGCTATGCGATATGATTATCCTAATGATTTCGATCCGGCATTCAGTCCTCGTTTTAATATCTCTATGGGGCATAACGGTAAATTCAACCTCGGTGTTATAAGTCATATAACTAAATCGTATCGAGCACCAACTTTCAATGATCTGTATTGGCCAAAAGATAGCTATTCTATTGGAAATCCAAATCTCGTACCTGAAGTCGGGAATAATTATGATGTTGGTTTAACTTTTAATATGGGATTTTTATCTCTCACTTCAAACTATTTTGTAAATAACGTCAATGATTTAATCATTTGGGAACAAGATCCGGCTTTGCAAAATCTATGGACACCTAAAAATATATCTAAAACAAACACTAAAGGTCTGGAGAATTCAGCAACATTAACCTTTTTTAATGGGATGTTATCTCTGAATGGCGAGTATACATATTTAAAGGCCATAAATAAAAGCAAAGACGTAAATAAGTATAATAAATACATAACATACCGTCCCAAAAATAAATTAGATTTGACTACTACTTTTCGTAAGAAAAACATTGAAGCAAATCTAATTTATCATTATACTGGTTTGCGTTATACTAATAGTACCAATACACTATGGTTGCCGGCGTATGAAACAATAGATTTTAATACAACCTATCGTTTTAATTTACTTAAGTTAGGATGGAGTGCTACTTTTGAAATGACTAACGTCACTGACGAGGACTATGTAAAAGTAAAAGATACACCTGAGCCTGGCCGAATGTTTAAAGTAATGCTGGGTTGTTCTTTTTAATCTATAAGGGATATGAATCTACACTGTCAAAAAATTTTGTTATGGTTTGGTATTCCTCTATTTTTACAAGCAGGACAGGTTGGGTCTATTTCTGGATTTATAGTAGACGCCTCAAGCAAAAAACCGTTAGTAGGGGTTAATGTTTATCTAAAAAATACTTCTATTGGCACAGCTACTGATGACGCTGGCTTTTACAAAATTGAAAACATACCAGTAGGACAGTATCAGATTTGTGTCGAGATGATCGGTTATGAAAAACCACCGGTGAAATATGTAAAAATCACTGCTAATCAAAATATTGCATTAAATTTTGAACTTAATATTCAGGTGATCGATTTTCAAGAAACTGTAACTATTACTGCAACACGTGGCCATAATTTGATTACTGAAGTTCCTTCTTCAGTTGATGTTATCAAGATGGAAGATTTAGAAGTCCGCAATCCGCAAAATCTGGCCGAAGCCTTACAGAATTTACAAGGTGTTTATATCAAAGATTATGGCGGATTAGGCAATACAAAAACTATTTCACTGCGTGGTTCTTCGTCTGAACAGGTTCTTGTAATGCTAGATGGTCAGCGTTTAAATAATCCCCAAACTGGACAGGTTGACCTTGCTTTAATCGAGACGGAAGGTATCGAACGAATCGAAGTCGTGAGAGGAGGTAATTCCGCCCTCTATGGTTCTGATGCTGTCGGAGGTGTCATCAATATTATTACAAAATCACCTCACTCGGGTTTATCAAAGGAACCGATTACTGGTTCAATTAAATATACAATCGGTTCATTTAACTCATTGTCATTTGAAAATGGGGCTACTTTTAATCTGCCTTTTGGTACATTGTCTGGTTCATATAAACTGCTGGAATCGAAGGGTGATTTTAAATATATTGACGCCTACGGCAATGAACAGACCCGTAAAAATGCCGGCATTAATTCGGAAGATGTGTACTTAAAATTCAACAAGCCCATCGGGGATTCGTTATTTAATCGCCAATTGGATATTACTTATAAATATTATTCCAGTGAACGGGGTGCTCCAGGAACCATTGAAGACCTTTATAAATATGCTAAAAATTGGGATAGAGCCAATCAGTATAACTTGACTTTTACCGGTAAAGTTTTTAATCTTTTTAATGACTTCCGTCTGCAAATTTATCGGCATGACAGTTGGAATCGCTATTTTAACAACGAAGTAGCAGCATATACAGATTCACGTTTTACTGTTAGTATGGATGGTGCGGAAGTTCAGATGAAAACTATTGTGATTCCGCAGGCTTCTTTGACGTATGGATTGGGTTTGCGATCTGATAAAATGGACAATCTCCAGCTTGAAACCTCTCATAACCGTTTATCCTGGTATGGATTTATAGTCAACGAGTCCAATTTTAATCTTAGTAGCCGATTGATACGTACAATATTTTTAGTTCCTTCTCTACGCTTTGATCAGACATCTAACTATGGCAGTAAATTTTCACCAAAATTAGGCACTGTCTTCAATTTTGGTAAATATTGGCAAACTTCACTGAAATTTAACATCGGGACCAGCTACCGTGCACCAACCTTTAATGATTTATATTGGCCAGCCGATGCCTGGACACAAGGCAATCCCAATCTTAAACCTGAATCTGGTTGGGATTACGACTGCGGATTAAGGTTTCAGTTTCCAATATTAAATGGGTTATATTGGGAATCAACCTATTTCCAGAATCAAATGAAGGGGTTAATAATCTGGAAAGAAAAAAATGGAATCTGGAGTCCGGAAAACGTTAATAAAGCTATGATTCGAGGAATTGAAAATAGTCTGAGTTTTAAACCTTTTAAAAAATTTCTCGAAATCTCAGGAAACTATACTTTTTTAGATGCTCGTAACAAAACGAACGAAAGAACAGTGTTTAATAAAAGACTAGTTTACCGACCAAAGAACACCGCCAATATTAACCTGAATTGTTCTTTTTCCGTCTTCACATTGAGCTATCAATTCAGTTATACCGGGCTTCGTTATACTACTAATGATAATACTGATTACTTGCCATCTTATAAAACGTCAGATATAACCTTGAACTATAAGCCTAAGACCGATTCGGCTGATCTTTTATTGTCATTACAGATTAAAAATATTTTTGATAAAAGATATGAAATTGTAAAAAATATGCCAATTCCCGGACGGGAATTACGATTGGCATTAAAAATAGGGTATTAAACAAATGCTAACTAAATGGAGGTATTTATGAAAAAAGTGTTCGCTCTAACAGCATGTATTGCTATGTTAATCCTAGCATTCAGTACTTGTGAAGATGAACCTGAACAAGTTGAAGCGCCAGATGTTGCTACTGCGGTGTATGTGATTAACTCCGGTGGTAGTAGTATTTCGGTCATTGACCTTGAAGCTGACACAGTTTACAATAACGTAACGACGGTTGGTACCTATCCAAATCAACTGGTTTATAAGAACGGTTTACTTTATTGTGTCAATTCAGGATCGAACAATATCACTATCTACGATACGGAGAACGGCTTCGAACCGAAGACTCCAATTTCATTGGGTTCTGGTCAAACTCCAGAAAACATGGTATTCGTAGATGATAACACAGCCTATGTATCTTGCTACACTTCCGGCAAAGTTCTGAAAGTCGATGTTTCTACTAAAGAAGTCAAGGCTGAAATCATAGCGGGATCGGGTACTACTCCGATTGCTTATGTCAATGGTAAGATTTATGCCGGTAACACAGCCTATAATAGTTCGACCTGGTCCTATGATCAAGGTACCGTAACTGTTATTGATCCTAAAACTGACCAGGTTCTTAAGACCATCAATGTCTCGACAAATCCATTCGATTTGAAAGAAGCCACTGATGGAATGTTGCATGTGGTTTGTGTGGGAAATTATAATGACGTTCTGGGGAAGATTGCTA
The DNA here is from genome assembly GCA_029547265.1 of Bacteroidota bacterium. Lineage (GTDB taxonomy): Bacteria > Bacteroidota > Bacteroidia > AKYH767-A > OLB10 > CAINEC01. Next base: position 8,776 of record JAKPPP010000054.1, on the reverse strand, counting down.
TTATTGATCCGAGCACGGATACCTGGGTTAATACGATTGAAGTTGGCGGTGCACCGGGTAACCTAGCCATTGATGAAACCAACAATATCGGTTATTTAAGTGTTTGGGGTTCCGGCTTGATGTCATATGATATTTTAGCCAAAACAGTTCTCCATGGACCAACTAACACCATCCTCGGAAAAGGTGGTTCGGGCGTAATGACTGATACTGAGGGCAATGTTTATGTTTCAGTTTGGGATGATGATCAGGTTATTAAGCTAGATAAGGATGCCAATGTTCTTGCGACTTACAATGTGGGCGACTGTCCAGCAGGAATGGCAATGAAGACTGAATAATATTACCCAATTTTGGATTGGAAGAATGTTTTATCATTCTCTCTAATCCTTTTCTTAATGGAGTTTATGGTATGGATTACGATGTAAAAGACTTGAGTCTTGCACCATACGGTCAGCAGAAAATTGATTGGGCTGCTCGATGGATGAAAGTACTCAACCAAGTGGCAGATCGTTTTTCGACAGATGGAATTTTTAAAGGAAAACGGATTGCATTATGTATCCATCTCGAAGCTAAAACAGCCTATCTTGCGACTGTATTACAGCGACTCGGTGCCGAAGTTTGGATTACCAGTAGTAATGCATTATCCACTAAAGACGATGTGTGTGCCGCTCTCGCTAAAAATGGTATTCATGTCTTTGCGAAACATGGGGCCAATCAGGAAGAATATCGTCAATTTATCCGCGACATCGTCTCCGCCAATCCCAATGCCGTCGTTGATGATGGCGGAGATATTTGTGAGTTTTTTCATAGCCATCCTGAATATGCTTCAAATCTTAAAGGTATTTGTGAAGAAACGACCTCCGGTGTTAAGCGACTCAAGGAACTGGCGGCTACAAATCGTCTACGCTATCCAGCGGTAGCTATCAACGAAGCCCGTTCCAAGTATTTATTCGATAATCGCTATGGAACTGGGCAATCTACCTGGACAGCGATAACTGCTTTGACCAATATTACAATTGCTGGAAAAACCGTTGTAATTATTGGTTATGGGTGGGTTGGACGTGGTTTAGCAATTCGAGCGGCTGGATTAGGTGCCAACGTAATCGTTACCGAAATTGATCCCTGGAAAGGGCTGGAAGCCAAAATGGATGGTTTTAGGGTAATGCCGATTATGGAAGCCGCCCCACTAGGTCATTTTTTTATTACCGCAACCGGCGAAAATAAAGTCATCCGCCCAGAACATATGCAATTAATGCCGGACGGAGCTTTCCTAGCGAATGCGGGACATTTTGATTACGAGGTTGACGTTCCGGGTCTTCAGAAAATAGCCCAGAGTGTTACAACGGTTCGAGATGAAGTTGAAGAATATGTATTACCTAATGGCAATCGTATTTATTTACTTGCTCAGGGTGGTATAATCAACATCGCAGGCGGACTGGGACACCCAATTGAAATACTAGATCTATCTTTTGCCCTCCAACTTTCTTGTTTACATTACGTTCTCGGGAATAATCTTACGCCGGGATTCTATTATGTTCCGGTCGAAATTGATGAGATGGTAGTTCGAGAGCGATTGAATGTTGATGGATGTGCGATTGACATTGATATGCGACCTAAAAAGTAAAAAAAGGAGCAATAATGCTCAATGCATTAATTGGATTTGGTGGAATTTTATTTCTATTGTTTTTTGCCTGGCTCATTTCAGATAATAAGCGCACTATCAACTGGCACGCTATTGGGTGGGGACTTGCTTTACAAGCATTTTTTGCATTATTTGTTTTCGTATTTCCCGTTGGAACCAAAGTATTTTTATTTTTGAACGATGTCGTTTTGAAAGTGCTCGATTGTGCTATGGCTGGAACTAAATTCGTCTTTGGCCGGTTAGCGCTCGGGCCAGGTATGGTTGATGAATCGGGACAGACTTCCCTGGGATTCATCATGGCTTTTCAAGCCTTTCCGACGATCGTGTTTTTTGCCGCATTGGTTGGACTATTGTACTATTTTGGTATCATGCAATTTATCATCAAGCTATTTTCAATAGTATTTACGAAGCTAATGCGTATCAGCGGTGCGGAATCATTATATACTGCTTCGAGTATTTTCGTAGGTATCGAATCGGCGACCACGATTCGACCACTGGTTAAAAAGATGACTCGTTCTGAATTATGCACAATCCTGACCGCCGGATTGGCTACCGTATCATCCAGTATGTATGCCGTCTATATTATGATCCTAAAAGATAAATTTCCGACAATTGCGGGTCATCTCATTTCGGCATCAATTCTTTCGGCACCAGCCGCGATTTTCATGTCGAAATTAATTTGCCCCGAAACCGGCCAGCCTGAAACGCTTGGCACCACCATAACGCCATCCTATGAAAAGGAAAATAACGCCTTTGAAGCCATAATAAACGGAGCCAATGTCGGCGTCAAATTAATTGTCGGAATCGTATCTCTTTTGTTGGCATTCTTGGGAATTGTAGCTCTAGTCGATAAAATTTTAGTTTTTGTCGGTCACCCCTTGAATAGTTTAATGGGAACTCATATAGATTGGACTTTAAAAGGACTAATGGGGTATCTTACCTATCCATTTACTATAGCAATGGGAATACCGTTCTCCGAAGCCTTTCCAATCGCTAAAATTATAGGCTCTCGGACAATAGTCACAGAAGTGACTGCTTTTCAAAGCTTAAGCGAATTAATGAGCTCCGGTGTGGCAATTTCACCTAAGACAATCATTATTTCTACATATGCTTTAACAGGATTTGCCCATGTGGCTTCTTTAGCAATTTTCGTAGGTGGTATCGGTGCATTAGCTCCAGAGAGATTAAAAGATTTATCGCAAGTTGGTTTCCGAGCATTGATAGCCGCTACATTGGCATGTTTCCTAACTGCTACAATTGCTGGAATATTCTGCCAAGGCAATACAATTCTGCTCGGGTAAATTATGGACGCTAAGCATATTATCACCGCTATGCCAAAAGTCGAATTGCATTTGCATCTGGAAGGTTCCTTTCCGTTAGAATCACTATTTAATTTGATCAACAAATATGGCGGGAGTCCTGATATCCAGAACGTTGAAGATTTAAAACAAAAGTTTGAATTCACGGATTTAACCCATTTTATTGAAACCTGGAATTGGAAAAATCAGTTTTACCAATCTCCGAACGATATTGAAGAGATGGCATATTCAACGATAATCAATTTAGCTAGTAAGAATATCGTTTATGCTGAAGTGTTTTTCTCACCCTGGGATTTTGTCAAGTCAGAAATGCCATTTAATCTTGTAATTGAAGCTGTTATATCTGGCGTAAGATGTGCTAAACAAGAATCACCTATTAATATTAGTCTAATTGCTGATTTAGTGCGAAATCTAGGCCACCAAACAGCCATGAAGAGATTGAACGAAATTACGATGTACCGAGACAACGTTATCGGAATTGGATTAGGTGGTAACGAAGAAGCATTCCCCGCGGAATGGTTCTCTGATGTATTTATCGAAGCCAAACGACGCGGATTTCATACGGTAGCGCATGCTGGTGAAGCAGTTGGAGCAAATTCGATTTGGTCAGCTTTGAAATATTTACAGGCGGAACGTATCGGCCATGGCGTCCGAGCCATCGAAGATCCGGTATTACTTAATTATTTAAAAGAGAAACAAACTCCCCTTGAAATTTGTATCACAAGCAACCTGAAACTAAAAGTGCTTTCCTCATTGGCTATTCACCCGGTACGTAAGTTATTTGATAAAGGTATCTTAATCACGATCAATTCCGATGATCCGACTATGTTTGGTTCTGACTTAAATGATGAATTTCTTTTGTTATTCGATGAATATAATTTTACCATACCTGAGATTCAACAACTGACGAAAAACGCTATTACGGCCAGTTTTGCAGATGAACCTCTCAAAACGCAATTAAGACTGATTCACGAAGAATTCTGGAATAAAACAAACTATTGTTAAATGGAGGTAGCATAAAATGAGTTCAACCATTATGTCAGTAGTTCTGGCGGCTCTTTCCGGTTTAAGTTTAGCAGTTATTGGGGTGACTTTTCGTTGGGGGCAATCGAAAAACATTGTGCCTCTTCATATCTCGACCGCAATTGGAATAGCAGGGGCAATCTTCTTCGCTTTTAAAGCCGATTTTAGTACGATCGGAGATTTACCCGCTTTTATATACATCATTGCGATTGTCAATGGTCTTGGACAACTACTAACGATGATATTGACGCGAGTAGCTTTACGAAGAGGTCCGCTTTCGCCAGTCTGGTGTGCTATGAATCTAACCTTTTTAATTGTTATTGTTTACTCGGCCCTCTTTCTGTCAGAAAATATTAGTCTTCTACAATATCTTGCCCTGGGATCTGGAATTATTAGTGTTATTTTCGCTTCATCTATTGAGACCGAAAAAGCCGAAAGTCAGGTAAAATCCAATTGGAAGGATAAATTGATTTATGGCATTATGCTAATATTGATTCTGATTGGAAATTCTGTTATTTTCGTAGCTATAAAAGACCTCGGAACTCGTTATATTCCTGGGCAGAACGTAACCTGGTTGGCTGCTTATACCAATAATATTTATTTCATTTTCTATGTGGTACTTGCCCTCTCCAATGGAATTGTCGCCGTTTCACAAAAGACTAAGCCGACCAGTATTGGATACTTAGTAGGTCTTGGTGCACTGGCAGGTGCGGGTTCAATTTGTGGTATGTTATTACTAAGTCTATGTGCACAAGCTCCCGCCGCAGTTGTTTTTACCATTAATGGAACAATCATAATTCTTGGCGGAGCGTCATCTTCGGTAATTTTTTTCAAAGAAAAAATTACCCGCGCTTGGTATGGCACAATTGGATTTGGCTTATTAGCTGTGATATTAGCCAATATGGATAAATTCATTTAAAAAGGAGTCAATATGCAACGTTTTAAAAAATGTGCTCTTATTCTGTCACTGATATTATTAGTAACATATAATTCTTGTTCAAAAACTAACAGGCCAAAAATCGTTAGTTGTTCTTCAACTTTAACTGAGATTGTATACGAAGTCGGCGGCAGAGAACAAGTCATTGGTGCTACTAGTTTTTGCTTCTTCCCAGAACAAGTCATTGAGGATAAAGCATCTGGTCGCGTTAAAGTCATTGGTGATTTTATACATATTAATTATAACCGTATTGATTCGCTGAAACCAGATTTGATTTTAACTGATACCGATATGCAGCGTCAAATTGCAGATTCCTTGCGTAAAATGGGTTATAAAGTTTTACACTACGAACCGAAAAGCCTTGATGATGTTTTAAATTGTATTATTGACGTTGGGGAAAATATCGGCTGTAGTAAGAGATCTCATAGAATAGTAGAAAATATGAAATCAGAAATTGCCGACATCCGCGCTAAAACTGTTACTCTTCCAAAAACGAAAGTATACTTAGAAATTAACCATATGGGACCCTGGACAGTTGGCAACGATTCGCCCTTGGAAGATTTATTAGAAATTGCGGGCGGTGAAAATATTTTCAGTGATACTACGGTCGGCGTTTTTGTCACAACTAATGCAGAGATTGTCAAACGTAATCCAGATATCATTCTTTCCCCAATCTGGCTAGATGCTGAACTCGGTGGTTGGAAAGGAATTACGCCCCTTTATGAAATATATACGCGTCCAAATTACATCAAAACAAATGCGGTAATTCATAGCCGCGTTTCTTATTATGATTCTGCTCTCCTAAAACATGAAGGTCCACGCCAAATCCTAGCAATTCGGAAATTGGCTTACTTGCTGCACCCCAATGAATTTGATAATCCAAAAGGAACAATTCCTTGGGAATTGGGCTGGATAAAGTAAAAGTTATCATCAATACCAAAATTCGATGTAGTTACGATTGGCTAGTAACCAATATTCAACTGGATTTTATTTTACTAACCAACCGGTTGAGTGATTTCCTTACCCAACCATCAATTTGTGGATAATGGCTTTCTGGACATGCATACGATTTTCGGCTTCGTCGAAGACGATAGAATTCGGGCCATCAATAACTTCATCGCTGATTTCTTCGCCGCGATGGGCTGGCAGGCAGTGCATTATAAGCACACTCGGCTTAGCGGCATTAACTAACTGCAGATTTACCTGGAATCCGGCAAAGTCGCACTTACGCTTTTCCTTTTCGGTTTCGCGTCCCATACTTGCCCAGACATCAGTATATATTACATCAGCATTTTGAACCGCTTCAAACGGCTCGTGAGATATTTCTACCTTGCTTAGTCCGCTATTTTGAGCTTTGGTCAGCAATTCCTTGTCCGGTTCGTAACCGGGAGGGCAAGCTAGAACAAAATGCATGGGAAGTCTCAAAGTCAGTTCCAGCCAGGAATTGACGACATTATTACCGTCGCCGACGAAAGCGACTTTGAGATTATCTAGATTGCCACGTTTTTCTAGCACCGTAAAAATATCAGCCATTACCTGACAGGGGTGATTGTAATCGGTCAAGCCATTGATAACCGGCACAGATGAAAATTCGGCTAATTCGAGAATATGGGCATGCGCAAAAAGTCGCGCCATAATTATATCGTCATAGCGAGCCACAACTTGGGCAATATCTTTGACGGCTTCTCGTTGACCAAGGCCGATGTCATTTGGCCCTAAATAAATGGCGTGCCCACCTAGTTGAGTCATACCGGTCTCGAAAGAAATGCGCGTGCGAGCGCTCGGTTTGGCAAAAATCATCGCCATAGTTTTGCCCTTGAACGGAGTGTACTCCCAACCTTCTTTGAGGTAGCCTTTGAGCTTTTTCGTCAGTTCAAACACTTCCCACATTTCTGCCGTCGAGAAATCAGTGATATGTAAAAAATCCCTTTTCATTAAATCCCTCAGATGAATGAATTGATTAAAGTATATAACGACTCAAATCGCGGTCACGCACTATATTTTGTAATCTTGCTTGGACAAACTCACGCGTAACGTGTACTTCCCGAATATCTTTATCAGGAACCTTATAAAGGATTTCTTCCAGTAAGGTCGTTAGAATTGTATGCAGACGGCGCGCACCGATATTTTCCATTTTCTCATTGACTTCCGCCGCAATTTGAGCAATTTCCTCAACCGCATCGTCGTCGAAAATTAAGTCAACCTTCTCAGCTTTCAACAGGGCGGTGTATTGTTTGAGCAAAGCGTTACGCGGATTTTTCAGAATCTTGACGAACTCATCTTTGCCAAGGCTATCCATTTCGACTCGGATGGGAAAGCGCCCTTGTAATTCGGGAATTAAGTCGGAAGGTTTGGTAGCGTGGAAAGCCCCAGCCGCGATAAATAAAATATGATCGGTGCGAACCACTCCGTACTTAGTCTGGACATTACTGCCTTCGACGATGGGTAGAATATCGCGCTGGACACCTTCGCGCGAAACATCTGGACTGTAGCCACGCTGATCGCCGCTGGATGCGATTTTATCAATTTCATCAATGAAAACGATTCCGGTTTCTTCGACTCGCTGAACAGCTTCCCGAACTACCGTCTCCATATCAATTAATTTTTGTGCTTCTTCCTGGGTAAAAATTTTACGGGCTTCGGAGATGGTTACTTTCTGGATTTTTTTCTTCTGCGGGAAGGCACTACCAAGCATTTCGGAGAGATTCATCTCCATCTCTTCGATACCGGCTGGGCCAAAAATCTGCATCATCGGCATCGCTCCCTGATTCACTGTGATCTCGACTAGGCGATCTTCCATTTCACCATTCTCAAGCATCACGCGCAATTTTTCACGAGTCCGATTGAATTTTTCATCACCTTTAAGGATAATTTCTTCTTGCTCCGAATGGTGCTTTGTCTCTCCTGAAGGAAGTAGAATATCGAGAATCCGTTCGTTAGCCAGAAAGAGAGCTTGACTACTGACTTCCGCTATACGTTCATTCTTTACCATAGTAACGGCGATACCGGTTAGATCGCGAATGATTGACTCGACATCTCGTCCGACGTAACCGACTTCGGTAAATTTGGAAGCCTCGACTTTGATGAAAGGTGCTCCGGCTAAATTAGAAAGTCGACGAGCGATTTCAGTCTTGCCGATGCCGGTCGGACCAATCAGGATAATATTGTTTGGTAAAATATCCTCCTTTATGGCGCCCCTCACGTGTTGGCGTCGCCAGCGATTCCGCATGGCGATGGCAACAGCTTTTTTGGCTTTTTCCTGACCGATAATGTAGGCATCGAGTTCGCGAACGATTTCGCGCGGTGTAAGTTCTCTATTTTTCATAATTCTATAATTGTAAAATTATTGTTGGTATAAATACAAATCTCGGAAGCGATTTGGAGTGATTCAGCCACGATTTCCCGGGCATTCATCTCGGTATGGCGTAAAAGGGCGCGGGCGGCGGCGGTGGCAAAGGCACCACCCGAACCTATCGCAATAATATCATCGTCGGGCTCAATCACATCACCCGTGCCAGAAATAATTAACATGGTTTCCTTGTTCATTACGGTTAAAAGAGCCTCTAATTGCCGAAGATATTTATCAGTGCGCCAGATTTTAGCCAGCTCAACAGCCGCACGGTTTACATTACCTTTATACTTCTCTAATTCATTTTCGAATTTATCGAAAAGGGCCATTGCGTCCGCCGATGCACCGGCAAAACCGACCACAACCTGGTCATTGAAAATTCGACGGACTTTCTTGGTCGTATGTTTCATAATCGTCTCGCCGATCGTTATTTGACCGTCGCTCCCCATAGCGGCTTGGCCATTACGACGCACTCCGATAACGGTAGTTGCTATTATTCTGGGTATTGG
>JAKPPP010000049.1 GCA_029547265.1 Bacteroidota bacterium | reverse complement strand
CCGGTAATTGTTAGAAGAAACAATCACTTCAAGGGAAAGTTTTTCAATGTGTGTAATAATTCCCGAGACGTAAGAAGATTCAATCCTTCAAACCACTACATCCAGGAAATGGTAACCAAAAAAGACGAATACCGATTATTCGTTTTAAATGATAGAATAATAGAAGCAAACATTAAAAGATGTCCGGAAAACCGACCAACCCCTATGATCCGTAATAAGGAAAATGGATGTTTCTTTGCACGTGTTCGGGTATCGGATTTAGACAGAAACCTAAAAAATGCTGCACGGTCAGCTATCCGAGAAATTGGACTAGACTTCGGTGCAGTAGATTGCGCAACAATCCAGGAATCACCAGGCATAACTATATTCGAAGTTAATAGTGCGCCTGGTCTTATCCCACGAAAAATAGAGTTGCTAAAAACAAAGTTAGAAGAAATAATTTAAGTTTTTTATATTTTTTCATATAATTTTTGGCTTTCCAAAAAGTCTCCTGTTCTGTAAGCATATTCCTCAAACGTCATTATAGAAACATTAAAAAAGTAAAAAGGATTTTCTTTTTTGTTCATGATAACGCCTACGTTGTTTATACCTCCATATGTCGGATCAATCATAATAATGGAAGTATCGTTTTCTAATACGCCTACCCATGCATGAGCTTCCAACGTATCAGGATCGACTTTATACACCAGAAAACTACTAATATTGTAAAGTTCTAATATGTTCATTACCTGTTTCGACATATCAGAACAATCAAATTCTCCGCGCGTGTATTCTTTGGTAAATTTATAACTATCCAATATGTTTCTAATGTTTGTTATTAATTCTTTATTTGAACTTTCGTCGAAGTTTTGTGATTGAGAAGTTGGTATTAACATAATATATATTAGTATAAAAATAAAAATTTTTGTTATGGTTGATTCACGTCCTTGTGTCCTACAAACTCTTTCTAGAATAAATAGTTTTTGGTTAAACACATGCTAAAAAATAAAAAAAATATATTTATTTATTATATTTTTCCGTGACTATTACCACATTTTTCTCCCATTTCTCGTTGAAGTCAATATTGTGTTTATTGCTGCTTTCTTGTATATGTGTTATTTCGTGGGCTATTGCCCGAATAATCATTTCAAGCGACTTTGTTCTACCACTATTTAGAAGGATAGTGGCTTCTGTTTCATTAAATTCTGTAGCCGCAACATGATCATCCGCCACTTCGGTAGAACTATGTATTTGTACTGTTCTACCACTTAATTCCTCACATATACGCTTTAGGCGAAGCCACTTAATCGACATTACATTTCCCTCCTTCTATGTGCGCACGTTCTATTGCACATTCCACGCATTCAAAATCGCACGAACGTTCTTTCGGATTTTCATAAGGACAATTTTGATATGCCTGAAACCACTCATCACTATACCAATTTTCTTTGGTTTGTGTCTTTTTATTTTTATTGTTTCTGTTGTAATTGTAATTCCGATGGTTGTCGGCATTATATACACACGGGGTATATGCTATTCTCTTATATCCATTGTTTGAAAAATGAACTCCGTTTTCATTTTCAAACTCTCCCCACATCGTAGTAATGCCATTTGGTTCCATTACAACAAATTTTCCGGATAGTGACTGTAGTACTTCCTCGTCGAAAACGGCTGCCATAACAGCAGCAACCCGTGTATCATTTATTGGACCTCTTAATACATCAATCATGCCACAGGTTAACATATTAAGATACAGGTCATTATAGTTTCCGATCACACCATTGTGAAACAAGACCGGACAATCCACATTACCGTTTACCATAAGATTGCTTTCAGCTTCAATTTTATACGGATGTGTCATCTCAGGACTAACATCACCTGACGTAGCAATCCTGAAATGTGCTACATGCGGAAGCACATCCAAAGTTTCATAATAATCCTGAAATTCTTCCAGCGTCATGAAACCTTTTTCTACATGGATCTTTCCGTCTTCGGTGTAGTATGCTACACCTGCACCATCACTGTTGTTCTTAAAGCAATTTATAACTTCTTGTGAAGTCATTTTTCTGTCTTCACAAGTTGCGATTATACACATCTTACGTCCTCCGATATTATATTCATCATGCAGTTTTGTATGAAACGGCGTAGCGTTCCGGAAATCGAGTAATCTACTCTTCTACAATGTGGTAATCCTATATAAAGTGTACGATCACCGTCTTCATAACTGCCGTCCCACAACGGATACGGCGGGTTGTCAATTGCTACCAGAAATGGGATAGCGTCTATGGAACACGCATTGTTTCCGCGATTTCTATTTAGACCGTAAAACACTATGTGCAATTCTTTGTTGTATGGCACAATACATGACGTTCTTATTAGATCAATGATTGTACTCATCTCATGTCGTGCACTAGGTGACCATCTATCTCGAAACTCCACAGTAACGTTTGCGTTTGATGACGTGTCATAATTTTCTTCCTCTGCAGTTGCTGGTGGTAATTTCCAGGATGCTCGGATGCTACCTGCTGGTGTATAATTATTTAAACAGTCAACAAAATAATTAGCTTGTCTTTCTGTTAGTCCGCCGTATTTCATGTAATCTTGGACATACGGAATATCATCGTGTTCACTATCCAAATCGTATTCAAATGTTTCTTCATTAAAGAATTTATTACATAGGTTTCTGGTTACCTCCAGCGCACAATATGCGATCAACGGATTTCCGAATATACTTGCAGGTGGCGTTCTGTATTCAAAACCGTGTGGTTGTACACGAACGTCACCCAATTCTCCATAGTTTTCGCGAGCTTCGCCGGATAAGTTAGTGGTTGGCCTTCCAATGAAGTCATCCAATAACGTTACTAGCGAACTAGGCGGATGGTACTTTTCACCGATTCCGATATGGATGTGACCTCCAAGCGGATATATGTCGCCGCTATCGGTTA
>JAKPPP010000019.1 GCA_029547265.1 Bacteroidota bacterium | reverse complement strand
GTGTTTACCGTTGGAAGAACTCCGCCTGGTAATGTTGCAGAAATTGTAGTGGCAGGAACTGGAGCGTACAAGTCCAAAAAGTCACTGTATTGAATGTCACTTACCTCATTCAAAGCTGCATCCATTGGATCGTAGCTGTTGGTGGTGGCGTTGTATTCAAAATCACTAACCACGGAAAGAGAACTAATCAAACGGAAATGTGTTGCTCCTGATGGAGCACTCACCAAATTCGCTGGATTAAACGCATCAACTACAAACTCTCCACTTGCTCTGTCAACCGCGTGGGTTAAGGAGTAAGGAGCGTTGAAAATACCGTTGAAAGAAGAGTTTTTGTCAAACTCGAAACCTTTCAAGTAATTTCGTTGTGTAGAGATTTCAATTTTTCTGTAACCCCTAGCTTCAGTTTGGTCTTCCAAATTGATTTTCTTCATAATAGAAGTTAATCTTCCTGTTACTTGACTGTCCGCCATTTGTTTCATCACTTGAGATAAACCAGTACGAACCGATTTCCCGGCTTTGGCACTCGCGCCAAACTCGTTCATATTCTCACGAGTTCTTTCGAACTCTGGAGCTGAGAGTACTTGGTCACCAGTTGGACCACCAACCATTCCGGCAAAGTAGCCTTCTTGACCTTTAATTTTAAAATGTCGGATATCTCCAAGAGTTCCAACATACTTGATAACACCTTTCTGTCTTGCCATTTTTTTAAGTTTTAATGGATTAATAATTAGATAAAATTCATAAGACAAATTTCAAGTATTATCTTTGATTATCAATAACTTAAAATACTGTAAATCAATGCAATACAACGCAAAAGCACCGTACATAGTGGAAACCCATTGGCAAATTGAAGAAGTGCTTGATGGTGATAGCATAATCATTTGCAATCGTTTCACTCAAATGAAAAAAGAAATCCGTCTTTATGGCTTGGATGCACCAGAAGTAAAACTAAACAGGAAGATGAAAGAGGACGAAGAGAAAAGCAGTTTGCCTGCCCAATTATTGCTCCAATTTGGTTTACAATCCTTGCACTTCGTTTTGTCGGTTGCACCGCCTAAAACGATTGTAACTATTATTACGGAACAGGAGAACTATTACGACTACTGGAACAGACAATTAGGGTATGTAATTTTGCCTAGTGGATTATGTTTAAATGAATTACTTTTACAAAATGGGTATGCTAAAGCAACCCAACAATATTATTGTGGCAAGCTTGCAGAGTATCAAACGATGAACCGCCAAGCACAGCTTAATAATATTGGGATCTATAGTCAAGTAAAAGTATTCTGATTTGTTGTACTTATGTTGTACTATAGGGTTTTAAAAATTAGAGAGTACCAATAAATACAACTACTTACAGGCGTTAAGAAGATATATACTAGTTAGCGGTAATTTTCGTAAACCGTTGTAAATAGGCACTCTGAATGAAATAACGACATTTTAAAATGGAAAAATCTATATTCGAAAAGCATCCGTCAAAATTGCTAAACGAACTTTATTCAAAAAAAAATTATC
>JAKPPP010000002.1 GCA_029547265.1 Bacteroidota bacterium | reverse complement strand
AATCATATTGCACATCCGAAATCGAAAGGCATAAAATCGATGGCTGAATTATCGGCAAGAGAGAATGAAGTGCTACAATTACTCTCCGAAGGACTACTCTACAAAGAAATCGCCGAGCGACTATTTATCTCGCAAGGAACGGTGCGCCAGCATATCCACAAGATCTACGATAAGCTGCAAGTGCAGAACAGAACTGAAGCGTTGAATAAAGCTTCGCTTTAATTTTTGAAGCTAAAAGAGTTAGCACCTGAATTTAACAATACTGGCGACTTACTCCATGTTTCGATGCTGTTTCTGTGTTTAACTACAATATAATAAGAACTTCCTGCCAAAGCACCCGGGAAAGTATGAGCGCTTACACCTGAGGTATTCATTATTGAAGAACTTGTGGACATCAACGCATAAGGAGATGTTGCAGATCTAAGTTCAACAACTATCGAATCACAATCATTCGGATTCGTGCTCAATCCCATTTCATATAAATACGCAGGCATTGAACCATTCAACTGCATGCCTTGAAGCAAGGCAGTTAATTGTAAATTAATAGTGGTAGGACATAACGTGATTTTCACCGTATCACTAACCGTACAACCATTCACAGTTGCAGTAACAGTATAAGTTGTAGTATTAGCTAATGCCGTAACAACAGGATATTGAACAGAACTGCTATTCAACGAAGTTGAAGGAGTCCAAGAATAAGTACCCACTGCAGCAGGAATAAATTGATATGACGAAGGAGTTGTTACTGTCCATGCCGCATTATTTCTTCCTGCAACAAAATTCGCTGCTGTTCCTCCGCTATTCTCTACACCTTGCGTTTTAGCTGCAGTGATATTACAATTAGCAACAACAAGCTCAATAATATTTGTTGTTTCATAAAACACTATTTGTCCCGTTAACGAACCCGTACCGCTGTAAGGAGGAACAGTATCATACTCGATAACGAACTTTCTGTTTGGCGTTACTCCCGTGGTAAAATATCTGATTTTACCGGAAGTTAAATTCAAATCGGTCCATGCTAATGCCACAACATTATTAGGTGCTGTAGTTGAAGGAAGCGCTTGAGGTGTATAAGCAGTTGATCCTGATCCAAAAGTCAAATAACCATTAGTACATGGATACACTTTTGTATAATCACTATTATAAAATTTAAAAGTAAAAGGTAAAGTTACTTCCGCATAACCATCATCGGTAGTTCCTGTCCATGAAGTAATATCAGATGCCGGCCCTGCGTAAGCAGTAACCGGAACCGAAGTAACCGTATATGAAGTAGCAGGCAGGACAGCTCTTAGCGTAGTAGAAAACGGTGCACAACCTGAAATAGAATCAGCAGTAGCTACTATTGAAAGCGCAGAAACAGAAGAAGCGATGATTTCTTTCGCCATACTACGTTGCCCAAGAACGCCTGAATTAGTACGAGCACGCACACTAAACCAGTTCGTCGCATTCGGATTTAATCCTGAATAATTATACGAAGTACCGGTGATAGCAGAGGCCACAACAGAATACGTAGCAGTTGTAGTATCTAGTTTTAATAAATCATATGAATTAGCTCCTGCAATGGCAGTCCAACTAAACGCCACATCACCTGCAGTACATCCACCTGCATACGACAATGTAGGCGTGCCGATGATTGAGAACGTTGCATCACTTACATCAGTCAACGCTCCACTAAATACTCGAACAAGCGCTTGAGAAGTTACAGTAGAAGGAACTGTCCAAGAAAATTGATTTGTTGCAGCTGCAACAGTAGTAGATAATGTGGTCCATGTTCCACCATTATCAGTTGAATACTGTACTGTTTGATTTGCAGTAACGCCTACACTTGACCATTGAATTGTTTCAACTGCTCCCGGCACCAATTTCTCAGTACCATTAGGATAATTAACCTCTATAAAAGGACTTTCAATTTCCCATGTGATAGCGTATTGTTGTGTAGGACCTGAAGGAACAGCGAATCCTGAAACTTGCAATGAATAAGTACCTGCTGCGGGATTATCGATAGTAACTTGTTCCATAACATCTCTATGGTTAGCAGCGCGAACGGCAACATTTGCGGGATTCGCAGGATCTAATGTCCACGGTAACACACTAACGTTAGAAGGATCTTTAACGACTAAATCGAGATCGTTAACTAAAGCAGGATTAGCATTTGCGGTAGCGGCAGGGTCGGTCCAAGCGAGCATCACTCTTAAACGAGTTACGCCGGCAGGGACAGTAATATTAACAGAATTAGTAGCAGCATTAGCAACAGAATTCACCGAATAGCGATTTGTTTCTAGCACGCGAACAGCTTGTAATCCGTTGATACGTCCAAAGCCAAATTTATAATCGGGACCGGCATTACCTAAATCCTTCGCTGTATTACAAGCCACTGCTTTCATCAAAGAAGCGATGGGATTATTATTACTATTTAGTTGACGATAACGTTCAAACAACTGAGCCATGGTACCTGAAATACCAGGAGTAGCCATAGAAGTTCCTGTGTATCCACCAACATATTGATTATTGGGTAAAGTAGAATAAACATTCACCCCCATACCTGAAATCTCCGGTTTCAAACGACCATCTTGAGTAGGACCAAAAGAACTGGAAGAATTAATAGCATCGGCAGCAGAAACATTAGCTACCACCAACGTATTCTTTGCCGCTTTACCGGTAGTAGTTCCCCAACCTCCGACACAAACGGCCTGTGAATTTCCTGCAGAATGCACATGCAAGAAATAAGGATAATTATTAATATTAATATCTTGGTCACGACTTTCAGAATTATAAGGATCTTTAACGGTACAATTCACAAATCCGTCACCATAACCCCAAGAATTTTGAGAGATAACAATTCCGTCGGTACCCAAAGAAGTAGCTACCTCAGCAGAAACAGAACCATTATAATCATACGAATACAATGACGCTTGAGGTGCCATTCCACGAGCGTAAGGATCGATTAATCCTGCGCCCAACATAGTTCCCGCAACGTGTGTATGGTGATCATCAGAACCAACATTATCACGGATAATAATTCGATTTAAAAAATCGAGATGCGGACCGGCCTTACCTCCATCCCACTGTCCCATTTTTACTCCGTTACCTGTTAAATTACGAGGACCATCATTCAGCACATTCGAACGATGAAGTGTTTTACCCGGTAAATTTTCGGTTACAGCTTGATGATCGGGAGCTTCAACCCATAATACCCAAGGCTGTTGAATTAACATATTATAAGAAGATGCAGGGATCGTGATCGACAAAGTGCGGAAAGTCTTATCGGCACTCAGCACCTCTGCACCTAACTCATTTAACTTTTGAGCAACAGCTGCATTATCGAGTAAACTTCCGAAGAAAGGAATAATTTGAATCGAGTATTTCTTACCACCGTTCAACAACATACGCTCCGGCAATGATCCGGTCATTAGTTCTAAATCCTGTTTAAACTTAGGATCTAAAAGATAAAAATTACGAGCAGAAGCCTTAGAAAGAACAGAAAAATTCGCGTTTACAGAAACACGAGCAGTCCATGTATTAGAAGGAATATAATCGAGTAATTCGATACCGGCATTTTTCAGCAAAGCACGAATCTCATCTGAAGGAATTGAATTAAATTGAACTAACAAAAAGTAGTTGTTATCAAATAAAGACGATTTAATGCTCGACTTATCAAATTTCGACCAATCCTGAGCAGGCAATTCAGTAACGGTACCGGCTTTAAATTTAATATCGTTCTTGGTATAATCTTGCGCCTTTATTACGAAAGAGAAAAGAATAAATGCGATCATGATGATACAAGATTTATCCATCCTTAAACGTAGCATATCCATGGGTTTTACAATTAGAAGGAGCAAGTTATTGAAA
>JAKPPP010000247.1 GCA_029547265.1 Bacteroidota bacterium | reverse complement strand
ACTAATGTTTAAGCCGGAGAAATACGATACATTAATGATTCGTGATTTGATGCAACGAGCTCCTGCTGAACTGGAAATCAAAGAACCTATGTCGGCCGTAATGAAAAAGTTTGAAGACACGCAAGCATGGAATCTTCCCGTTTTAGTAGGAATGAAATACGAAGGTTTTGTAAGCAAATCGGCTATCTTTTCAAACTATCGAAATCAGCTGATTGAAGACTTGGTGAAAGAATAATAAAATGAAAAAGGCCTCCCTAGGGAAGCCTTTTTTTATGGTTTGATTTTTAATGACTAGTGCATTACTGTTACTTTAATTGTTTTCTCTGCATTCGGGCCAATAGCTTTTAAAAGGTATAATCCCGATTGGATTTTACTGACAGGAATATCAAGTGTATTACTTCCGCTTGAAAGTTTTTCGTTTGATGAATAAACCGTTTGTCCGAGTTGATTTACTAATTGAATAGAGTAATCAGCGCTTTTGTTTAACATCAAGTGAAGAGAGATATTGCTGCTTGCAGGATTTGGAGCGACGGTCATTAAGCTAATATCTTGAACCTCGTTTAATCCAACGCTCATTTCTTCGTATAAAGTTAAATCATCAAGCAATGCTTCTACTAAACTTCCTGCATTAGCATCTTCAGCAACGAAGCGGAACGTTAATTCAGTAGCACCAGGGAAAAGATCGTTCACTCTGAAAACAAATTGACGGAAGCTGTGATCGGCTACTCTTGTGTTTTCTACCGGACTGTAATTTATTCCATCAGTAGATGCAGATACTTGCCAGTAATCAGTTTTAGGCGTAGCTCCTTGGTCGTTAGAATACCATCTGTAATATTCAAAAGTAGGATTAGTATAACCAGTTAAATCAAATGTTGGCGATTGAAGAGTTGTTTTGCCATTGTCGATATCGTTACCACCTGCTGCACCAAGTGACGCGGCGCCTGTAACATAGCAAATTTGTCCTCCCGGAGTATGTTGGAATCCCGGTTGAACAACAATACCATTCACATCAGTTTGTTCAGGTATATTCTGCTCCCAAATTCCTGTTGTTGCGTTGTCGCCAGCAAGTCCTTCGATCCAAGTTCCCGCTGCAAAGTCGAAATCTTCAGTAAACAACTGGTTGAATCCAACTAAAATATAGAAAGGTAAATTAGGTTCAACATCATTAGCTCCTGCGGGCTTCACATTACTAACTGTTCCGTTGATGTCTTCTATTCCGATATAATAAGAAATCACTGTTCCGTTTGGTTGAGCAGGAATTGTGCCTACAAAATTATATCCTCCCAAATCCGTGAAGGTTAATGGTGTCCAGTTAGGAGCATTGTTGATTTTATAACCGCCTTTTAATCCTTGTAACGCCCATGCGAATTGAACATTTGTAAGCGATGCGTTTAATGTAATCGGAGTTTGATAAGATGCGTTTGTTACTGGGGTATGTGCTAATTCGGCATTTGATACTAGCGTGATTCCATGTAATGCAAACGCAGGAACGATGGCAGCTGAGTTCGGGGTTCCGTTTGTTAAGTCAGCATCATTATCATCAGCTTCTAATGCGTCGATTAATATGTCGGTGTAAACTTGACCTTCAGATCCATCGGGGCCGTTAGCTAATCCAGCTAATGAAGCAGTAAACAGATTCGCCATAGCTGAAGTTGAGCCCATATTTAACGCAGTTGACCACCATGCACCGGCAATAATTTCTCCGTCGGCATGAACTTCGCCTGCTATATCTTGAGGATAAACTTTTCGTGTAGCACCATTTGCGAAATCATAATCGCGTACGAATGTATTTGGGTCGGAGGAGCTGAATCCTAATCCTAATGTCGGTTCACTTGTTATGCAAATTGCCCAAACATCGGAGTAACCTTCACCCATGCCGCCATTGCTAAAATTAACACCATGATCAGACCAATATAAGTCTGAAATTCCGTGTCCGTATTCATGATATACCACATCGTTGACTTGTGATAAAGCATTACAGC
The DNA here is from genome assembly GCA_029547265.1 of Bacteroidota bacterium. Classification (GTDB taxonomy): domain Bacteria; phylum Bacteroidota; class Bacteroidia; order AKYH767-A; family OLB10; genus CAINEC01. Next base: position 1,114 of record JAKPPP010000247.1, on the reverse strand, counting down.
CGCCGGCAGTTGTGTAGAAGTTAATTCCTCCATCATAGAAGGCATTGCATGTTCCATCGGTGCGATCAACTTTAACTGAAATTGGGAAATCGAGAGCAGTGAATGTCGACAGTTTCGATTTCATAAAGTCGTGAACGATATTAGTGTGATAGTATGCAGTAATTTCCTGGATAGAATAAGCAGGATTTAAACTTATGTTATTAGATCCTGCATTAATTGTAGCCGTAAGCGGAGTGATAGTATTTCCGTTTTGTCCGAGAAAAACTTGCGCCCATAATCCTTCAAGATTAAATGTTGCAGTGAAAGGCGCAGCAGTATTTAAATTTATAAATCCATTAACATCAGTATAATTTGTTCCTTGCGGATCAGTTACTTTAATGTATTGAAGATTTAAAGTTTGACTTGGATTGTAAGGTTGGGTTGGGTAGAGCGTTCCTGTAACATTTATCTCTGATGAGAAATGTTCAACTTTGTTTTTTCTGTAAAGAATAGTTCCATCATTAGCATCTACCAATGTATAATAATTTGCAGGAATATTATCGGTGCCAATAGTCTTTACAGTCAGCTCATAAACTAAATGATAGTTATTAGTGTTTCCTGAAGGTATTGGAAGGACTTTTAATCCCCCGTTATTGATGCTTAATATCGAGTTAGTGATTCCTTTCACTGAATATTGAGCAGCATCGGTAGTTGATAGGGAAGGAGTGGTAGAGATTTGAATATCGCTATACACATCTGCACCAAACATTATTGCTCTAAAATCTTTAGTCATTTTAACAGTAGCACGACTCCACAAAACTTCAAGGCCATTATAAGTTTGAATGAAGTTGGGTTGGAAGTACTTTTCAGTCTCTGTGTATTTGCCTGCTGAGACCAATTGTACATTCGACGGTATCCATGCTCCTGCATAAGAATTCAAAAAGTAGTTCGCAGCAGCTTCAGGAGAAAGGGAAGGAAGTTGAATTGGTGTTCCGAATGCACGGTGAGGTTTTTGGTTCGATTCATTGAATTGAACCCACCAATCTCCGTGTTGTTGCTTAAATGATTTCCATTCTATTGTCGAACGCAGTCTTCGTTGAACAGCATCATCAGGTTTGCTTTTGTTGTTAGTAAT
>JAKPPP010000388.1 GCA_029547265.1 Bacteroidota bacterium | reverse complement strand
GTTTTTTAGATGGAGCAGCAAGTTACCACTCTCGTCGGACGTATGCAAGTCTCTTTGCACTAAAGCGCCTTGACTGTTGAAAATTTCTGTAGCAAAAGTCTCTCCATTAACAAACATTCCTTGCTCTACAAACACTTCGTCGTTTGCAGGTTGAGGATACAAGTTAAGATATTGGTTACCAAAAGATTTCATATTCCTTAAAGCAATGACTTTGCTATAAGTATAGTGTCCGTCAAAATCAACCTGTTTTAGGCGATAATATGCTACTTTATCAATTGATTCATAGTCGTTTAGTTGATAATTCAACACAACAGAACTATTGCCGGCTCCATCAACTGTTCCAACTGAATAAAAATGATAAGCATCATTACTTCTTTCAACTACAAAATAGTCATTATAGGTTTCAGTAGCGGTTGACCAATATAAAAGGCTATGACTATTTTGATATTTCCCACTAAATTGAAGAAGTTCGATTGGTAAAGGCGACACATTGTTCACTAAAGTCCATACTCCATTTATTGGAGGATTGCTTATGCTAATAACATTTGCAGTAGCCGATCCCATTGGAGGAACCACCCAATTTGAAGCTAATGGGCTCCAGTATTGCGCTTGAATACTTGAAGGGTTATTGAAAGGAGCAACAGGCAATTCAGTACCTGACGCATATGTAATACCCATATCAACTAATGGCATTGTAGGTGCCGTGAATTTTACATACCAGAATCTATCAGCCGTAGCATCGCGATTATCGGGAGTTAAACCTGTAGTTGAATTTAGATTCGTAACATTAACCGGCGAAGTCGGCCAAGGTAAATTTGTTGCAGGTGTTCCATATGTAGAAACCTCAAGGGTATCTACAGTAACTCCTGCGTTAACATTAAGGCCAAACGGAGTTGCATCCGCTATAGTTCCCGCCTTTGCAAAAGGAATTCCATAGGCTGTGTTAGAGACAGGTGTACCAATATACCATTTTACTTTTGAAGTAAAGTTTGGAGTTTCCCCATAGATATAACGAAGTGCATTTCCGCCGGAAATAGCGATATTAGAATTCGAATATAATGTAAGTGTTTTCCCGTTCAAATTCAAAAACCCATTAGTAGTAATAGCAAATTGATTTTTGACTTTTACATCAGAATTCATTTGCAAAGCAGTTGCATCTGTTTTCTGATATCTTATAGTTGAAAAAACTTCGCCTGATGGGCAGGTTATTGTTTGTATTCCAGAACCACCGTTGAAATTCACAAAATCAGACTCAATAAAAGCTGAGTCATGGTAGTCTATCCAATTACCTCCAATAAAAAACTGAGTTGCCATTGTACCATTGAATAGTGGTGCACCCGTACTATTTGAAATTTCAAAATTATTAGCTACTCGAAAAGCTGTTGTTAAAATTTCTGTTTTTGTTCCAAACCCAGAAATTTTTAAATTGCCATATGCATTTGAACTTGGTGCCGCAGGAATTATTGGTACATTTTGGTTACCTTTTCCACTAAACTCCATTAAACTTCCAGATTGAAAGTCATAGGTATTATTTGTTGTATTAAGCCCACCTAAAAATCCCGGTAATCCAAACAATTCGAATTTACCACCCGGCATTACTCTGAAAGTATGCTTTGAAGCTCCACTTGCTGCAGTAATAACATTCCCGGCTTTTAAAACTCCACCATTGTTAATGGTCCAAGTTATTGAACTATCTATGGCAGTTGAAGTATTGTTAGTAAGAAGAAAAATAGAACCTGTAACGATCATTGTTCCATTGATTGTATAACTTCCTGCCGACGAATTCGTTCCTGTGCCATTAATGCCGTCTATTGAAGCATTCCCATCCGATACAAAGTAGATAGTACCTGACACAGGTCCAACATTAGGAAGACTCAATAATAAATTATACTGAGAGCCTGATACTAGTGTAGCTGATAATATAAATGCACCGGGAGCTATTCCGGTTCCATAAACTCTGCAATTATTAAGTGATCCAGGGACAGAAAATGTTGCTCCATAATATGAAATAATAGCAGTCGTATTAGTAATTAAATTTCCTCCATAGCTTAAATTTACGCCAGTATTAGTGGACACTGCATTTTGAGATAATATAATATTCGGAGCTGAAATACTCTGAATTGTTGTTCCCGGAATAATTCCGGGACCAGAAACAACCATTCCCACAGATAACCCAACTAATGTTGATGGCGTAACAGTAGTCAAATTTGCTGTTGTATTTGAAGAAATAACCAAAGACGAAGCACTACCACTTGCGGTACATTCTGCTGATACAGTTGAGTCTAAAGTTAAGGTGGCTCCCGAAGCGACCGTTACATTAAATCGAGAAGCACCATTTGCTGTATTGCCGGCATTATAAATTTGTGTTTGTCTTCCACCACCAAAACGCAATTTCACATCTCTCTCAATTGATAAATTAGTAATCGGTGCAGAATTAGTAATTTTCCTAATCCTGCTTGCATCAAAACTACCTCCTGTTCCAATGATTTTGCAATTTGCTGATTCTACATTAAAGGAAATCCCGTCAAATGTTAATCCATTGCCTATAGTTCCATCGCATTTGATTGTATCACCATTTACTACTAAAAACGTATTTACAAAAGAATTTGCAAATAATTTTCCTCCGGCATCAACAAAAAGCTTATTACAAGCATCAGTAGAGGTTGAAAATGTTACAGTATGCCCATTTAATATTCTCACATTGGTTGTTGCATTAGGCTTTCCCACCGCTGCAACCCAAGCTGAACCATTCCATGTTTGCCAAGTCCCAGCAGCTGACCAAAGTCCGGATGCTGCTGATCTATAATCACCTACAACTTGCCCTTTTGCCGAAATTCCGGCAAACAAAACACAACATATAAATAATAGTGATCTCAATTTCAGCAATTTATGATTTAGCATAACAATCTTAGTTGCTGCAAAGTTACGATTCAACTTCATAATGATTGTTACCATTCTATTAAATAAGGGACGTGCAAGTTAGTATTTTTTATTTTAATTGCAATGTTGCACTCTGTAATCAATTGGTAAAGTAAGTGTTTATTTATTGTCTTAAGTTTCATAATATGATGAATCTCTTAAAAAGCAGGGTCAATTAGCAACAATTTGCCGTTTATAACTCAGTATAGAGTGTAGCTTTATGAGCCTTTTTTAAATTAATTTCGGGGCATATCTTTACCTAAAGTACAACCAACCTACAATGACAGCAACTGAACAGGAACACAAGGACCAGGACTCTAAAAAGGTTATCGTTATTATCGTAATCTCCATTTTATTGGGAGTCAATGGGTTACTTCTTTGGCAATTCTTTGACAAGAAGACTCATCTTGAGCAAGTCAACAAGGAATTGAATACCACAATGGCTGAAAAAGAGTCGTTATCGGCTGAACTTCAGCGTGTTAAAACTGAATATGATAAGTTAAACCAAGAGAATGCAGGTTTGCAAAATCAGCTTTCTTCTAAAGATGAAGAAATTCGTCAGAAAATAGCTGAAATTCAACGTCTTATCAACTCAGGAGATGCGGCACAGTTGAAAAAAGCAAAAGAGGAAATGGCTGCTCTTAAGCTATTAAATAATAGCTATATCGCTCAAATCGATTCGTTACGTGGTGCGAATAAAGAACTTACCGATCAAAACCTTTCATTAAATCAAAACCTTAGCACCGTTACCACTAAAGTTGGCGAGTTAACCCAACAGAATTCTGTGCTTTCTAACAAGGTGGCAATAGCATCTGTATTGAAGACTTCCAACATTAAAGCTATGGGAGTTCGCTACAAAAGCAGCGGAAAGGAATTGGAAACTACTAAAGCTAAAAGCACAGGTCGTATTAAAACTTGTTTTACAATTGT
>JAKPPP010000387.1 GCA_029547265.1 Bacteroidota bacterium | reverse complement strand
CAAGCTTCGAAGGCGATAAACGATGATCGGTATCGTTGGCTACCCAAAGCTGAAAAGAAATGTTTTTCTCAGTGCGAATTACACCTCCGCAATCAACAAAATGTTTAGTTGTTAATCCCGCTTCGGTCACATGAAAATGAGCAGGAACTTGTTCCCCGTTACTTGTATTGAAAGTGAGCGAATCGATTGTCGATAATGCGCTTAAAAATGATGATAGTTTCATGGTGTTATGTTTTAGCAACAAGATTTTTTCTTTTCTATTTTGATGTTGAAAGCATCGAAATACTGTTTTATTTTTTGAATGGCTTTATCGTCGATGCAATAGCAAATGGCATTGCCTTCGATACTACCTTTTATTAATCCTGCATTTTTCAATTCCTTCAAATGCTGCGAAACGGTAGGCTGGGCTAGAGGTAGTTCATTTACGATATCGCCACAAATACACGCATTTGTTTTCAGCAAATACTCCATGATGGCAATACGAGCAGGATGTCCGAGTGCTTTCAATAAAGCCGCTGTCGCATTTTGCTTCTCGGTAAAGTTTTCTGTTTTCGATGCTCCCATTTCTTTATTTTAATATTGCAATATTACGATAAAGATATTCCCTTTTGCAAATAAAAGTGGATGAAGTTTGTCAGTGGGTGTATAACTTACTGAAAATTAATGTTGTGCAGATGTGATTCAGTAAATAAAAAATGACTGACTGATTGAATGACTGAATGACTGAATGAATGGGGTTCCCAAACCAATAGGCATTTCGCGAACATCTAAGATCGTTTCTGATGCTCGATTTTTTATATTTAGATTTTGGTTCTTGAAAATGGACCGGGATAATCTAATATCGTTGCTGATACTTGATGCTCGATTATCGATTATCGATTTATTAAATAAGATCATGGTTCTTTATTATGGACCTGGTACATCTAGAATCGATCATCTATCATCTAGCATCGTTTTTTTGATTCTCGATTTCATGTAATAAGATCTTGGTTCTTGAAAATGGACCGGGATAATCTAATATCTATCATCTATTATCTAACATCTTTTTTTATTAGAGCTTCATTACTTTCTTACTAATCACTTTATCACTCTTAATGATTTCAAGAATATATGATCCATTTGCAATTTCTGATGCTGAAATATTCGCTTGATTAATTCCTTCAGTGGCTGAGAATGTTTGTGTCGATATCATTCTTCCGCTTAAATCGAATAAAACAATTTTTACTTCTTCCGATTTATCATTGATGAAGCTGGCGTTTAATTCGTCTTTAAAAGGATTGGGCCACACATTCACAAACGTTGTGTTGTTTTCTTCGTCTCCTACACGCAAAGTGGTATTCGTTAACCATATCGTTGCATTCATGATTATTCTTGCATGATCTCCTCCTGCATCTACTGTCCACCCATTGTATAATGCATCGCCTGTATCTCCTGTTCCGTCATCTGCTGGTGAGCTATCGCCTAATCCCACAACCTTTCCTGTTCCGAATTTTGAT
>JAKPPP010000366.1 GCA_029547265.1 Bacteroidota bacterium | reverse complement strand
TTATATGAAAAACCTTATCTGTATTTTATGTTTAATTTTTCTCCCCAAGTTTTTATTAGCCCAAAGAAATGTTGTTTTAATTATTGCGGATGATCTTGGCACTGATTATTGCGGTTTTTACGAAGATTACGCCGATACTGCCAATCTTCCAAATATCAGAGCACTGTTATCAAGGTCTGTTCGATTTAAAAACGCAATGGCAAGCCCTGTTTGCTCTTCTACTAGAGCAGGTATGTTAACCGGAAGATATAGTTTCAGAACAGGTGTGGGTAATATTGTTGGTAGTACTGCTGGATCGGGGCAACTAGACACTTCCGAATTTACTATCCCACGAATGCTAAAGAATTACAATAGTAATATCAAATGTGCAAATATTGGGAAATGGCATTTGAATCAACCTAATCCTACAAGTAATTTGTTAATTCCTAATATTGTTGGATATGATCATTTTGAAGGACCTTTCATCGGACAAATTCCGAGTTATACTAATTGGACAAAATATACTAACGGTGTCGCCTCTACGATAACTACGTATGCAACTACCGAAACAGTAAATAATTCTGTTTCTTGGCTAAGGAATAATAACGGACAACCGATCTTTTTATGGATGGCTTTTAATGCTCCACATTCACCGTATCATCTGCCACCAGCCGGTATGTATTCTAACACTACGCTCTCAGGAACTACTTTCGATATTAATCAGCATCCGAAGGATTATTTTATCGCAGACTTAGAGGCGCTAGATTTTGAGTTGGGTCGTTTTATGGATTCATTGACAGTACTTAATTTAGTTGATAGCACCGACTTTATTTTTATGGGCGATAATGGCAATGCATCTCGTGTAGCACAGAACTTCGATACTTTGAGAGCAAAGGGTACCATTTATCAATATGGTGTTCATGTGCCATTTTTTATTGCAGGTCCTGATGTTGTGAATCCCGGAAGAAGCAGCGATGCATTGGTAAATACACATGATTTGTTTGCTACGATCATCGAAATGTTCGGTAATACAAATTGGCAATCATCTATACCTGCAAATAAACCTATTGATAGTAGGAGTGTATTACCGATTCTTAAAAATCAAGTTAATCAAGTGCGTGATTGGTCCTTTGCAGAAATGTTTAAAATAATTCCTGACTCAGCCGATGGAAAAGCTATGCGCAATGCAGATTATAAATTACTAAGTTTTGATGACGGACACCAAGAGTTTTATAACTTAACAAACGATTACAACGAGAATAGTAATTTGTTAAATGGAAATTTGTCATCAATTGAATTGAGTAACTACAATTACTTATGTAACGAAATGACGACATTGGTAGGAGGATCAAGTTATTGCACTTCAACTGGAGTACTGAATGTAAATGCACCAGAAACAAATGGTTTGTTTTATCCGAATCCGTTTACGAATAATTTAAAATTGAATGCACCACTTCACAACATAAACGTGGAGATGTTCGATTTCTGTGGGAGAATTGTTTATTCAGGAACCAATATCGAATCTGTTGATTTCTCATTTCTTGA
>JAKPPP010000352.1 GCA_029547265.1 Bacteroidota bacterium | reverse complement strand
CCATTCGAACGTCCATTGTGTTACAGACTCAGCTGAGAATTTATAACCTTCATCTGGAGTAGCTGTAACTATTACTTCTACATCTTTCGTTATAGGTTCTTGTGGACCGGCTACTAATACGGTGTCTCCTATTTTATAAATGCATCCGGTTTCCGAAGGAATTGTTATAACTCCGGTAGAATCGTTAAAAGTAGGCTCAGCAGGTGTTACTTCTATTCTTGTGTCGATTTCCCACACAAATACGGATTCTGGGTCAAATATATAACCTTCATCTGGTTTAGCCGTAATAGTAACACTTTCGACCCCAATTGCTAATGCTGTTTGGGCGCCAGGAACCAGAGCGGTCTCCGAAGAACCCTTAAAATACAACACTCCGTCTTGATCTGGTATAGTTATAACTCTTGTAGTTTCGTTATAAGTTGGAGACAATGGGAATACTTCGCCATCTTCTGAAGAAAAGACATAAGCTCCAGTTTCATCATAAACAACAACATTGTATTCGTTTGTCTCTGGATTTTTTGATAGTTTGACCGGTTTGTAAAGATTGCGGCCATCGTCGATCATCAAGCCTTTTTCGAATAGGTTTTTAAGTTCCTTTTTAGACACTAAATCTTTAGGGGTCATGTTTTTTGAAAAATACAATAAATTAGTATCCAACGACGCATATATAATTGTATTTTTAACAAATTTTTCGTGATAACTAGCATAAACTTCGTTTCTCATATTATTAATCTCCCTTTATTTTTTAATTGCTTTCTCGATCTTTTCTCCAATCGCATCATTTGATGGGTCAGTTTGATCATCCTTAGGTTGACTTAGATTCTTATTCCTGAGTTCGTCTGCTTTCGGGTCATCCGACGGCTTCATTCCAATGATCTGTCTAATTTCGTTCGACGTCATTATCTCGTTTCGAGTAAACTTGTCAGCAATTTCAGAAATTTCGTTAACTGGAACAAGCTTGAACGGATCTCTGAAGAATGAAATCGACTGCAATTGTGACCGAGCGGTTTTGGTTAGAAACTTTCGTTTCATTTCATCAACGATAGCCGAGAGAATAGGTTCAATTGTTCGGTTGTAATAATTGAGCATTGTTTTATCGTCAGCAGTTCCATCTAATATACTCTGAGTGATTCCTAACTGGCTGTATAGCATACTCGTTAGATATTCAATCTGTTTCATTAGATTATTTTCGACTGAACGATTCAATTGGGTAATACGCTCAGTACCATCTGTATAGGCGATACCATATTTAGAACCTGCCAATTGATTTTCTATATCTTTACGCCGATTTTCGGCTTGTTGACGCCTTGCCTCTGTTTTAATTACATATGGTAGTTGAATAATCAAATCCAACTTACCAGAACTGCTTTGTTCGTCTACAACATCCAAAAGGTTAAGTTTACGAATAAGTCGCTGCATAGTTGAATTTGGTTCGTTAATAACCGCGTATAGAGGGTTTTCTACAATACCAACTGTATTCTTCGGTACCACAATATCCTCTTTACGACCCGTTTTCTCATTATAAACACGAACTTTTACATGACTTGGATACCATTCCAAAATTTGTCCGGTTCGCATCGATAGAATATCATAAGAACCAGTAATTTCGGGATTAAAGGTTGTGTCAACTGGAACAATAGCCACACTTCCTTCATCCAACATTGACATAACTATGTCCTGAATAAAGGCTCTTCCGGTTTGATCAAGGTTAGCTTCAACGGTGAGACAGTTGTTTAACCCCGAATCGATAACGGATAGGAAACGATTATTTTCGTCAAGTCTTACATGCTGAATGCTAACTGAAGAAGCGTCTAAACCAATCCGATTGTATACTGAAGTTACTATCGAACGCTCATTTCCGCGTGTTAGTCTCGGTCTATCCGGACGATAAGTATAGCTAGTTCCAACATTTTTGTAATAATCGGTGGGGTCTTTGTTAAAAAAAGCATTCCAAGCATGTTTTAGTCTGGTACCCAATGTTACCTCCATTTTTGTCATCACCTCCTTTCCTAACCAGGATTCTTAATTTTTGGAGTAGTTAAAGATTTTTCTCGGTCAAAAATAATAATTGGTGATGAAGAAATCTTTGCTAATCGATCACCATCATCAATTACCATGTTATACCCATCTTTTTTAAGCTGGTTAGAATATACCTCTCGAAGCTCAGGCTTTGCAACCAGAAGGTAGCTAAATCGTCTATAAGCTCGATCTATGTCTTTCGGATCTGTTAGATTTTCAAGACGCTTTTTAGGTATAAACAGTAAAGGAGATGCTTTCTTAAATGTAGCAAGAGCTTGTTTATCCTTACTCATTAACTTGACAAACTCATCCACTCTTTTCTTCTCTCCTGGCGAAACCAAAATATCTTTTACTTTGTATTCGAGATTAACATACGAATTCTTTCCAAAAAGAGAAGCATATCTTTGATAAGTCTCTATATCTTCTTTTTTAAAAGCGGCATATGCATGACCTGTTAAACCCAGTTCTTTTGAAGCCCATCCTTTTGGAACGACACGATTCACGACCGTACCTTTCTTAAGAATAATATCATCTGAATGAAAGTTTGACTTTCTATCTTTTCGAACACCCAACTTTCTATCTTTTCGAACGCCCCACTTCATGCCTTTAACGCCGTAATGATAAAGTTCGTTAGGCGTTGGAGGTGATAAATATTGCCACATTATATCCCTCCTTTACTCAAAAGCATCTTTATTTAATTTATAGGCGATATAAGCGTCCATCATAGCAGCAACAGCGTCGATCTTCTGCTCATATCGTCTTTTAAGTAATTTCCTATTACCGTTCGTATCTTCAAGAGTTATACAGTTACCCATAGCAAAAGACATAAGTTCTTCATCAAATAAAAGCATCCGCTCCTCAGAAAGCTTCTTAAGCTCACCTAAAGGAACGGACTCTGTTTTTGCACCCTGTATAACCTTTACAATACCAAATGGACCGTTTTCAGATTCCCAACGCTCTACAAATTCCTTTGCGTTATATGGGTCGAAACCAAAACATCTAACGTCATATCCACATTCGTTTATATGATTATCCAAGTCTTCATAAACTTCCATCATGTCTAAAACAGTTCCCTCAAGGACAATTAAACTTCCCTCTTTCATGAAATGATCGTATTTGATTCTCATGGCAGCAGGGAGCTTCATTAGTGTTAGTGAAGTTATGTAGTTTCGAGTTTTTACACCGAAGCACCCATTAGATAAAGGAAACAGAAATGTAAATGCACAAAAGTCGTCTCCTTGGGAGAGGTCGGCGCCCAACGCACAAGGCATTTGCCAGAAATCCCTCTTTCTATGAGGAAGGGTTTCTTCATAAGTGAAGTAGTAAGTATAACCCTCCATGGGAATGCCAAAACGTTTTGCTAAAATATCGTTTCTGGCTGCCGGAGCTTTTTCTGCTCGTTCAACATCCAGCTGATATGTTTCATAGCTAACGGTCTTTCCTAAATTCGGATTAGCCTTTAGCCACATTTCGGGATCAGAGACTTCATCGATCGAATCGAGTTTATACCACCAAATAGAAACATGTGGATTGATGTAGTCTCCTTTGAGAATGTCCATCAACTCCATTTTGATTGTGTCTCCGCTTCCATTACGAATCGTACCCTCTGAACTAGTCGCAATGATTAGATAATCATCAACTTTAGAAGCACCCTGCTCGATTGCACCGACAACATCTTCTCGTATATCTCCAGAAAGCCATTCATCAATAGTGGCCACTTTAGGTCGGAGACCTTGAAGTTTGTTAATAGACATCGGTCGTATTTCTATCAAAGAACCGGTAAGGAAATTTTCAATACCTTTCTTTGTGGAAGCTAACTTCACTCTGTTAGCTTTAGATCCAGTGGTATTTTGCAATGAGCCTTCTGTTAGAAATTCAAACAGAGGACCTCTTGATCGAGTTATGGCTGTACGAATAGGGGACACCACCTCTTCTGCTTGTTTCATTGTCGGGGCAGTTGTGATCTGATGAGTCGTTGTAGTATCTACATTTAGGAAATATGATTGAATACAGGAATCATACAAAGATTTAGCAGCTCCTCTTCCAACGATAAGATATTGTTTATTAATAAGGCGTTTCTTAATGGTTTTTTTTACGTATCGTCCGCCGCGTCCATCTGGATTTGGTTCATAAACGCTTCTTTCAACAAAGTAATACCAACCAAAAACTTGTTCGCCCCATAACTTAAAACTATCTAACATGTGTAAGTCTCCGCCATCGGTTAAGGTTAATTCAGATTCACAAAATTTAATCCAACCTTCGACCGCTTCGTCATCATAGTAAACTCCGGGATTAGCAATGAGATCGTCTATACGGTTCATCTCCATTGAAACTTCTTTGCATACTGGAATTTCTCCTCGAATTACGGCATCTCTAAACATGCCGTAATACTTTGGAACGGCAGTGTTCGATAATGCCATAATTGATTCTCCTTATCCTTTTTTTTCAAGAATGGCCTTGATTTTATCAACATTATTATAAATAGTAAGAGCGGTAGTAGTAACAGTCGCAACGGTTGTTCCAGCTTTAAAAATCTTTTGCGCATACTCTTTACCTTTATTAACGTTGCTTTTGGATAATGGAGAATACTGTCGTTCCATCTGAAGACGATTTAGTCGACTACGAAGCTCGGCGTCACTCATAGATTTAACATTTTTCTTCATTTCTTTTTTCTTATTAATTCTAGCCTCTACTTCATCCGCTTTTGTTCTTTGCTTTTTAGCTAAAAGTCTTAAAGCGTCTGCTTCTTTCTTAAATCCTGCTTTTTCAAGCTCTTTAGCGTCTCTTTCGTTTACGGATGCCGCTCTTCTCCTTCTGTGTACTCCCCACTTCATACCAAGAACGCCATAATGTATTAAATAATCGCTCATTTTTAATTTACCTCCTAATTAGAATCTACCGGATCCGCCGCAACTTGAATTCTCCACTCAAGCTCTGAAATAATTCGGTTCATAG
>JAKPPP010000345.1 GCA_029547265.1 Bacteroidota bacterium | reverse complement strand
TGGATAACGCAGTCATCAACAATAACTTCCATATTACCGGCAGGGTCTAAATTATCAATTCGCAAAAAGTACTTCGATACCGACGAACCCGTACCGTTTGAACCATCAATTTCTAGACCTTTAAAAACATATCTTGAATTACCACCCGTGAGTTTAAGGATATAATCGCTTGTATTAACTCTGATTACAGGCTTGACGGTTAATCCTTCAGCGGCTCGGATGGTTATACTTTTACTAATCGAAGAAATCGCGGCACTCTCGGCATAGATGCCGCCATCAGTGATAAGTTCGATCACATCACCATCAACGGCAGACGATATTGCCGTACTGAGTGCTCCAGTTCCAGCAGCTACTTGAATTACGGTCGGCTCAGGAACCCAGCGAGGGTCTCCAACAGAACCACCATCATCGGCAAAGGTTAACAAGGTGGTATTACCAATTGTAAAATTCCCATTCGATGCATCCGCAAATTGAGGATCTGCACGAAGGGTATCACTAACGGTAGCACTACCAACCTCTATATTTACAATATCCCAGGCAACATTATGATGGAAAAGTGAAACACTTGAGGCAAAATCCGCAAATTCTTCCCCAGCGTCTGGATTATGATTATTAGCGAAAATACTGTTCTTCACCTCTACATCTTCCATATTACGAAAATAAAGGATTGATTTGTTTTCCACATTACCACAGTCATAGAAAGTGCACCGATCAATTAAAACCAAAGTAGAATCAAACGTCTGACCCTTAATTGCTTCCCTTTCTATTTTATAAAATGTGGAATTGGTTATGGATGCTTTTCTGAGATGAACTGCCGGATCGCTCGAAGTGCCTGAGTATAGTACTATACCCTCTGTAGCTCCACCGCTAAAAACTGAATTATCGACGATCAATTCATCGATTCCACTATTTGCATAAGGTTTAATAAATTTATCGGCAAAATCGTGTAAGTAACAATCTCGAACACTGACAAACATCTTTCCGGTCGAATCTGCATTATCGATACGCAGAAAATATTTAGCTAAAGCAGTCCCAGTCCCATTTGTCCCATCTATCTCTAAACCTTTAAAAACATAAGCGGCGTTTTTGCCAGTCAATTTGAACATATAATCCGCCTCGGGTGTCCGAATAACGGGTTTATGAACAAGTCCTTCAGCCGCCACGATGCTAATGCTCTTACTAATTGAAGGGAATTTTGCACTCTCGGCATAGATTCCACCATCACTTATCAGCTCGATCACATCACCATCGGCCGCGGATGATATCGCCGCGCTGAGTACACCAGTTCCCTCAGAAACTTGAATGACTGAAGCATACGTTATACTACCCAACAAAAAAATCGAAAGAATAAGCACTAAATTTTTGAACTTCATGTTTTCCTCCTAATTGTTATTTAATTAAAAGCATTTTCTTTAATGAATTGAAATCACCGGATTTCAAGCGATAATAATATATTCCTGAACTGAGATGTGAGGCATTAAAATTGATCGTGTACCATCCTGCATTCATTGGTTTGTTTACCAGAACCGTCACTTCCTGACCTAGTATATTATAAATACTCAGTGTTGTCCAACCGGCTTGTTTCAAATCAAATTCAATAGTCGTGGTTGGATTAAAAGGATTGGGGAAATTCTGGGCAAGTCTGTATTCCTTGGGTGTACTTTCTTCCTTAATCCCAGAAGATAACTCAAAGGTTGCCGTGATATTTTTGGCTCCGTCTATTGTTACATTTGCCGGATTATCCGAACCGGTTAAATCACCACCCCAGCCCTTAAACTCCCAGCCTTCTTCAGGAACAGCGGTAAGTGTCACCACTGTATTCAGGTTGTAAAATCCAGTGTTTTCGGGTTCAAAAAGAACACTACCAGAACCCTCAACTTTTACTATCAGCGGCGCAATCGTAGGAGTTTTAGTTGCCCATCGCAAATCACCTATGGCGGTACCGTCCGATGATAGCCAGTAGAGTGGTGAGTTGGAGGCCAGAGTATAATCACCATTTTCATAGTCAACGAACATCGGATCATATCCGTAAACAGTTGTTTCATCAACATAGCCACCTTTCGTACAGCCTATTCTTGGATTATATTCCAATGTAAACACCAAATTAAATGTATCCACGTAAGCTACCGAAGAACCACTCAACTGAATCTGAATAGCGTAATCACCTCGGTCTGGGCGAGAAATTCCTGGTTCTCTGCCATAGGCGATTAAAACATTCTGAACTCTCGTATTCCGAAAATTTTTCGCGTAGATAAACCGCGGAGAACTATTTACTACCGTGACATGATCAACGAAAATAGTCCCATCTACAAAGGTTGACCCGGCCTGACTGGTGTCAAGATCAGCATATATCCGGATACATTCGGCGTCAATGTCATCAAAAGTACAATTTTTTACCACAAGAGAATCACAAGCCACAACTCCATTTGGACCACCATATTTTTCATTTTCAGTTATCCGAATAGCCTCATCGCCGATATCTTTAAACATACAGTTTTCAAAAACTACTTTGGTATTCTTTAGATGATCAAGATTAGTATCAGTCGGTTTTAAGTAGTATAATGCATTACCCTGAGCTGCCTGATCTTTCAAACTATGAAAACCAATAAAATCACAATTTTTGAAAATCATACGCGTACCCATTCTGCCTTTAATCTCACGACCAGTTGCCGGAACCGTCCAATCACCATAGCGCAAGCCATATTTACAACCTTCCGTCTCAGCAACATCTCCCCTGAAAGCAATACCCTGGAATTCGACGTGATTACAAATTCTAAATATTTCCATTGAACTACTTGGTTCACCACTTTTGAATCCGGTATTTGGATGGGTAAATATCGGCTTTTCTGCTAATCCTTCCTGAGCCACAATAACGACCGGATTTTCTATAACCATAGGAATAGTATCGGTCGTGGTATAAACATGTCCACTGGTCGTCAGAACAATTGTATCGACTCCCTGAGCAGTATAGTCCAAAACTTTGCTAAAATCATTATTGAAATACTGAGCCATAAAATCCGCGGACACTTCGATTTTCGAAGGCATCTGAGCATAAGTAATTGCTATGAACAGTAACGTAATGATTAATACTGTAGCCAATTTTCTCATAATTTGCTCCTTTCTTTTAAATTAAAATTCATACCTATATGATATTAAGACATTGTTTGTTATGTCCTTACAATAATTAGTATTACTAAAGTATTGATCAAAATATTTCAATGAACGATGCTCCCAAGCGATATCAATAGTACCATAATTATCTAATTTAAATCCGGCTCCAATTGTCAAGGCTTTGGCTTCTGGACCGCGATTTCTACCTGCAGAACCATCCGGAACCCAAACTTGAGGTATTAAGCTATATCCAGCCCGAACATCCAGGAATTTGAATGGGCTATATTGTAAACCAAATTTAATTATTTTCTGATCGACCCATTCTTGATGAATAGTATCATTACTAGCGATTTC
This sequence comes from Bacteroidota bacterium, assembly GCA_029547265.1. Classification (GTDB taxonomy): domain Bacteria; phylum Bacteroidota; class Bacteroidia; order AKYH767-A; family OLB10; genus CAINEC01. The sequence goes on along the minus strand of JAKPPP010000345.1, from coordinate 848 downwards.
CCACTTCGCCTGACTATAGAGATTTAGATCATAGTCCAGCGAAATCATAAATTTATCGGTAGGATACAAGCTAACCCCAACCGTATAACAAAAAGGCACTTTTAATTTATCAGTACTTTTTTGGGTAATAACATTTTCTGAAGCCGTATCAGCAATGGCAATATCGTAATCGCTTTTTTTAATAATCGTGTAGGGCATTTTAAGATTCAGTCCGAGATTTAATCTCTCTAATTTCAATAATAAGCCCAAGTCGGCTTTATAACCGGAGAATTTTGAAGTTCCCGAAGTCGTTATTCTTAACGTATCATACGAAAATGAAAATTTATTTATATCAAAAAGTCTGAACCATCCGACCTTATCTAAGATCTGGTTGTCAGAGGTTTTACCATATAAATAGGTAAATCCAATGCCGAGTTTTAGATTTTTAAACAAATCAACAGCTAGAGCGCCTCGATATTCTTGAAGACTGCCGCTCCGGTAGCGATCGAAAATGTACCAATTAACCTGGACTGAATCAGTGCCGTTAACCATTTGGGGCATATCATATTCAGTATAACCTAAATGGGGGTCGAGGTAGGTTTCATTCCGATCATAATCAAAAAAATCCAATTTTTTATTCCAAGATGCCGCTAACACAAAATTCTTATTGGCAATTTTTACAGGATAGGCAATCGCAATATTGGTCAGTCCTGCGGCTTTTCCCTTCTTTATCCAATCAGCCGCCTCGTCCGAAAAAGATTCCAATCCCGTATCCGGAAAAGCAACCCTGTACAAAGAATCTTCTAAGCCCTGATAAAATATATCAGAATCCCTTTTACCGTTATTAGCCGGATCCGGGATATAAAGAC
>JAKPPP010000342.1 GCA_029547265.1 Bacteroidota bacterium | reverse complement strand
ATCAAAGGATTGTGGGAACGTCCTACCGTAGTGAATAACGTTGAAAGTATCATGGCCGTAGTTCCTATCATTAAAATGGGAGGCGATGAATATGCTAAGATCGGTATCGGAAAAAGTACAGGTACTAAATTGATTTCTGCTTGCGGACATATTAATAAACCCGGCGTATATGAAATCGAATTAGGAGTTCCTGTAGAAGAGTTTATTTATTCAGATGAATATTGCGGTGGTATTCGTAACGGAAAAGAATTGAAAGCAGTTGTTGCCGGAGGTTCTTCTGTTCCTGTATTGCCAAAAGATTTAATATTAAAGTTAGCAAACGGTGAGCCGCGTTTGATGTCGTACGAATCGTTGTCGGAAGGCGGATTTGCTACGGGAACAATGTTGGGTTCAGGAGGATTTATTGTGATGGATGAAGATACCAGCATCGTAAAAAATCTGTGGACATTCACTCGTTTCTATCATCATGAAAGTTGCGGCCAGTGTAGCCCTTGTCGCGAAGGTACAGGATGGATGGAGAAGTTACTTCACAAAATCCTCGACGGACATGGAACATTATCTGACGTCGATTTACTGTGGGAAATTCAATCGAAGATCGAAGGGAAAACAATTTGTCCGTTAGGTGATGCAGCAGCATGGCCAGTAGCAAGTGCAATTCGTCACTTCCGTCATGAGTTCGAAGAGTATGTGAAGAATCCACAAAACATTAAGAAAGATCATCATTACTATCGCGTGAATAATATTTCACCGGAGTTTGCATAAGAATTAAGCAGTATGCCTAAAGTCACCATAGACGGCCATTCAATAGAAGTTCCTGAGGGAACAACCATCCTGCAGGCCGCACGAATGATAGGTGGAGATATCGTACCACCGGCGATGTGCTATTATTCAAAGCTGAAAACCAGCGGAGGATATTGTAGAACCTGCATCGTGAAAGTTACGAAGGGATCCGAAAAAGATCCTCGTCCGATGCCGAAACCTGTTGCTTCTTGCCGTACTACCGTAATGGATGGTATGGAAGTGCAAAACACTACAGCCCCTGATCTTTTAGACGCAAGAAAAGGTGTGGTTGAATTTTTATTGATTAACCATCCGCTCGATTGCCCTATCTGTGATCAAGCAGGTGAATGTCATTTGCAAGATTTAAGCTATCAACACGGACTCGCGAAATCACGTTATGAATTTAAACGTCGCGAATTTGAGAAAATCGATATCGGTGATAAAATCAAGTTACACATGACGCGTTGCATCCTTTGCTATCGTTGTGTGAAAGTAGCCGATCAAGTTTGTGACAGTCGCGTGCACGGTGTTATTAATCGTGGTGATGTTGCTGAAATTTCAACTTATATAGAGAAAGCACTCGATAGCGATTTCTCAGGAAACGTAATCGATGTTTGTCCAGTAGGTGCACTTACCGATCGTACCTTCCGATTCAAAAGTCGTGTTTGGTTTACGAAGCCTGTTGATGCACATCGCAATTGTAATAAATGCTGCGGAAAAACGGTATTGTGGATGAGCGGTGATGATGTATTAAGAGTATCTGCACGTAAAGATAAATACGGTGAAGTAGAAGACTGGATTTGTAACGATTGCAGATTCGAGAAAAAATCGGCAAGCGACTGGACTATCGAAGGACCTCGTCATATCGATCGTCATTCAGTAATCTCTGCCAACCATTATGAGAAAAAGAAAGCGTTGAAAATCGATGTGTCTAATCAATCGAAGATCGAAGAACGTGCTCATAATCCTAAATGATCCTAATAGTTAAAGTATAGCAAAAGCATTCATATGGAATTCTTTTTAATAAAGTTAGTGTTGGTGTTAATCGTGTTCCTAGTATCTCTGGGAGTGGCGGCTTATTCAACCTACGCTGAACGTAAAATCGCTGCCTTTCTTCAAGACCGTGTAGGTCCCGATCGTGCAGGTCCTTTCGGTATTTTACAACCGTTGGCCGACGGACTAAAAATGTTTATGAAGGAAGAAATCATTCCTACACATGCCGATAAATTTTTATTTATTCTCGGTCCGTGTATTATGATGATGACCGCCAGCATGACCGGAGTAATAATTCCTTGGGGACATGGACTAGAAATCAACGGAACTTTTTATCCTGTGCAAATCACTGATATCAATATAGGAATACTTTATGTATTCGGTGTAGTATCGATTGGAGTGTATGGCATTATGATCGGAGGATGGGCCTCGAACAATAAATACTCGTTGATGGGTGCGATTCGTGCCTCATCACAAATGATCAGCTATGAATTAGCAATGGGAATGGCTATCATCGCTTTGATCATGACAACAGGAACACTTAGCGTTCGTGAAATCGTTGAACAGCAACACGGAATACATTGGAATATTTTCACTCAACCATTGGGAGTAATAATCTTTATCATTTGTGCTTTCGCTGAATGTAATCGTACACCTTTCGATTTACCTGAATGTGAAACTGAATTAGTAGGGGGATACCATACAGAGTACAGCTCAATGAAATTAGGGTTCTATCTTTTCGCTGAGTATATCAATATGTTTATCAGTTCTGCAATTATATCATCATTGTATTTCGGAGGATATAACTTCCCATTCATCGATCAATTAGGATTATCGCCTAATATGCTATCAATGCTTGGTACACTTATCTTCTTCGGAAAAATCTTCTTCTTTATCTTCTTCTTCATGTGGGTACGTTGGACAATCCCGCGCTTCCGCTACGATCAGTTGATGCACTTAGGTTGGAGAGTGATGATCCCATTAGCAATTGTAAATATTCTTGGAACAGGATTATATGTACTGTTTAAAAACGGACAATTACATTTCTGATAATCGAATTCATAAATAAGTTAGTAATCGCTATTAATAAACTCGAGTAATGCAACTCACCAACCGATCAAAAGTTGTTGTCAACAAAGAGATGACCTTCGCAGAGAAGATCTATCTGCCGGCTATTTTAAGCGGGTTGGCTATCACTATAAAGCACTTATTCAAAAAGAGTGCTACTGTAAAATATCCTGAGCAAACTCGTCCCGTTTCTGAAAATTACAGAGGGATGCATGTGCTTAAGCGTGATGAAGAAGGACGTGAAAATTGTACTGCCTGCGGACTATGTGCCGTAGCTTGTCCGGCAGAAGCAATTACCATGACAGCAGGCGAACGCAAAAAAGGAGAAGAACATTTATACCGCGAAGAGAAATACGCAGAGATATATGAAATAAATATGTTGCGTTGCATCTTCTGCGGACTATGCGAAGAAGCTTGTCCGAAAGAAGCTATCTTCTTAACTGATCGACTTGTACCATCTGATTTTGTTCGTACTAATTTCATCTTCGGAAAAGATAAATTAGTAGAAGGAACATCACCGGAATTAAGAGTAGATGTATCAAAAAGAATTAAAGCTCACCGTAATTTATAAATCCTTTTGAGGAACGGGAGGATGTATTAATTTCGCCTGCCGGTTCTCTTAAAAACCTTAAGACCTTGAATCCTAGCTTACCCTTCTTCGTACTTGCAACCCTTTCAGTGTTCAGCGCACTGATGGTGGTACTTTCGCGTAAGCCTGTACACAGCGTATTGTATCTGATATTTTGTTTTTTCACTATCGGCGGACATTATCTTTTATTAAATGCACAATTCCTGTTTGCGGTACATATCATTGTTTATGCCGGAGCAATCATGGTACTCTTCCTCTTCACATTGATGTTTATCAATATGAATAAGGAATTAGAACCTCATAAATCAAATCTCTTAAAAGGTGCAGCCACAATAGCCGCCGGATGTTTGTTACTAGTATTAGTAGCAGCAACAAAAGGAGCTGAAACACTACCTGCCATTTCTAAAACATCCGACATCGGAACAGTGAGCAATTTAGGAAAGGCATTATACGGTCAATATTTATTACCATTCGAATTAATCTCTATTCTATTACTTACTGCAATGGTGGGAGCCGTTATGTTAGGTAAAAAAGATGTTGAGTAAAATATACTAAGAGCATGAATTCAATTCTGCAAGTGATCCCGCTTAATTACTACGTAGCATTAGCTGCCATCCTCTTTTCAATAGGAGTGATGGGAGTTATGTTTCGCAGGAATGCCATCATCGTATTTATGTGCATCGAACTTATGTTGAATGCCGTGAATATGTTGTTAACTGCATTCTCTACTTATCATGGAGATGCATCAGGACAAGTAATGGTATTCTTTATTATGGCGGTAGCCGCAGCCGAAGTCGCTGTGGGATTAGCAATTCTCGTAATGATCTACAACAATATCAGAACGGTAGACATTAACGAGTTAAATAAATTAAAATGGTAATTCAAGGGATTGTCCTTAACAAAATAGTTGTAAACTAAATCACGAACTAACCTTATGGTTCAATTTGCATGGCTCATACCAATGTTCCCTTTGTTGGGCTTCCTGTTAATTGGGTTGCTCAACAAGCGACTGCCGGTTAGTTTGAGCGGAGGAATTGCGACACTAATGGTATTCTTATCATTTATAGTGTCGGCGGTAATATTTGGAGAAGTAGCACAGGACGGATCAGTGCCTGAGCGGGTAGTATTATTCGACTGGATTTCAGTCGGAGATCTTTCTATTCCATTCTCGTTTCTAATCGATCGCTTATCGGTGATCATGTTAATGGTAGTAACCGGAGTAGGGTCGCTTATCCATTTGTATTCGATAGGATACATGCATCACGAGCAAGATCATCCTAGATATTTCTCATATCTCAATCTATTCGTATTCTTTATGTTATTACTCGTATTGGGTTCTAACTATATTGTAATGTTTGTGGGTTGGGAAGGAGTAGGATTATGTTCTTACTTACTCATCGGATTCTGGTTTAAAAACATCGATTACAGTAATGCTGCTAAGAAAGCATTTATCATGAATCGTATTGGTGACTTAGGATTGTTGCTTGGAGTATTCTTAATCTATACCACTTTCGGAAGCGTTGGTTTCCGCGAAGTATTTGAATCAGCAAGACATTTCCCTGAAAATAGCGAAGCAATTACAGCTATCTGTTTATTGTTGTTCGTAGGTGCAATGGGTAAGAGTGCTCAAATTCCTTTGTACACTTGGTTGCCTGATGCTATGGCGGGCCCTACACCTGTATCTGCGCTCATCCACGCCGCAACAATGGTTACAGCCGGTATTTATATGGTTGTGCGTTCAAATGTGTTGTATGTGCTTTCACCTGATGCTTCTGAAATTGTAGCTTTCGTTGGATTAACAACTGCATTCTTTGCTGCTACTATCGGATTAAAACAAAACGATATTAAAAAAGTATTGGCTTATTCAACAGTAAGTCAATTGGGATATATGTTTGTGGCACTCGGAGTAGGAGCATACCAAACAGCATTGTTCCATGTTATCACACATGCATTCTTTAAAGCATTATTATTCTTAGGCGCAGGATCTGTAATTCACGCGATGGGAGAACAAGATATTCGTCGCATGGGAGGATTAAAGAAAGCATTACCTATCACGCATGCTACATTCTTAATCGGTACATTAGCCATTGCAGGATTACCTCCATTTGCGGGCTTCTTCTCGAAAGATGAAATCTTAGCGAAAGTTTGGGAGCATTCTCCGGTTATGTTTATTGTATTAGCAGTGACATCGGTACTAACGGCTGTGTATATGCTAAGATTGTATTGGTTAACATTCTATGGTGACTTCAGAGGAACCGAAAAACAAAAACATCACTTACATGAATCGCCGGCAACAATGACAATGCCACTAGTGGTGTTAGCGATATTGTCGACTGTAGGTGGATTTATCGGAATGCCTGAAGTATTTCATGCTCCTCACTTCTTGAATGAGTTTTTAGCACCTGTGATTTGGAAAGTAAATCACCATGAAGCAAGTGAAACATTTGAATATATGTTAATGGGAATATCAGTAGTGTTATTACTGTTAATTATGTATGCTACTTACAATACATATGTGACGAAGAAAGTAATGCCTGAAGAAAATGATAAAGACCTTCAAGGATTTGCTAAGCTGGTTGCAAATAAATACTACGTAGACGAAATTTATGATGCGGTGATAACAAAACCGTTAAACGGAATTTCATCATTCGTTTATAAATACATCGATCAAGGATTTATCGATAAATTGGTGAATGGAACAGGAACATCGTTAACAGGATTTAGCGGCGTACTTCGTTTTGTTCAAACCGGAAATATCGGCGGATACATCTTCAGTATGGTCATCGGAATTATTGTGATATTAGTATTAACCATGATATTATAACAGCGGTATGATAACACTTCTATTACTCCTCGTTCCGCTAGTTGCTTCATTGGTTTGCTTGATGCTCGATCAAGCAAAAGTGAAAATATTTGCATTAGGAACATCGCTCGTTAGCTTGGGCATTACAGTTTATGCGTTTACGTTATTTAATAATGATATCGCCGATCAGTTTCTTGTAAACTACTGGTGGATTCAAGATCTAGGTATCAGCTTCAAAGCAGGTATCGATGGAATAAGTATTCTGTTGGTAGCACTGACTAATTTCTTGTTGCCATTAATCATCCTTACTTCTTTCCGCCACGATTATAAAAATGCTTCTACATTCTATGCATTGATGCTGTTTATGCAGTTTGCATTGATAGGAGTGTTTACTGCTTTAGACGGATTCTTATTCTATATCTTCTGGGAATTAGCATTGATTCCTATTTACCTCATCTGTTTAATGTGGGGAGGAAAAGATAGCGCAAGAATAACTTTGAAGTTTTTTATCTACACATTAACAGGATCATTGTTGATGTTAGCTGGATTAATTTATGTTTATCTACAAACACCCGGAGCTCACTCATTCGATATTGATGCTTTATACAATGTGACATTATCGCCTGCCGCTCAGTCGTGGTTATTCTGGTGTTTCTTCCTTGCATTCGCAATTAAAATTCCAATCTTCCCTCTTCATACATGGCAACCTGATACATATACCGATGCTCCTACACAAGGAACAATGTTATTATCCGGTATCATGTTAAAGATGGGTATCTACGGAATTATTCGTTGGATGCTTCCTATCATCCCTCAGGGATTGTCAGAGTGGGGAAATACAGCAATGATGCTTTCTATTGCAGGTGTGGTATATGCTTCATGTATGGCATTAGTGCAAAAAGATTTCAAACGCTTAGTTGCATATTCTTCTATTGCTCACGTTGGATTAATCGCTGCAGGAGTATTTGCATTGAATCTACAAGGACTTCAAGGAGCAATGGTGCAAATGATTGCTCACGGTGTGAACGTAGTCGGAATGTTCTTCATTATTGATATCATTCAACGTCGAATGAAAACTCGTCAACTAGATGAGCTTGGCGGTTTCGCAAATAACTCACCGATTTTCACAATCCTATTCATGATCGTATTGTTAGGCTCTGTTGCATTGCCATTAACAAACGGATTTGTTGGAGAGTTCTTATTGTTGAATGGAGTGTATCAGTATAGTGCGTGGATGGCTTTAGTAGGTGGATTAACAATTATCCTCGGAGCAGTTTATATGTTACGCGCATATCAAAAAGTAATGTTAGGAGAGCCACATGCAAGAAGCGTTGAGTTCACCGGACTACATCAAACAGAAAAAATTGTGTTGGTAGCAATCGCTACTGTAATCATAGTGACAGGAATTTATCCGAAACCGATCATTCATGTGGCTGGTCCGGCAATTGAAGATATTCTCGCTCACGTTAAAGATATTTATTAAGGTATGAAGGCATTAATCGTTATCGCCTTGTTGGGTGTTGTTACAATGATGTCGGAGGTATTCCGATTCAAAAAACTACTCCTTCCATTAGTTGTTGTTGGTTTACTGGCAGCTTGCGGATTAGCAATCGGCGACTGGAATACCGCTATTCGTTATTATAACGATATGGTGTATTTCGACAATTATTCATTGGCATTTACATCGCTCATCATAGTGCTTACACTATTATGGCTGATAATTTCTAAAGGCTATTTCGTATCCGACTCGAGTAGAGCAGAACATGCAACATTAATACTGTTCACACTTTGTGGAGGCGTTATTATGACGGCATATTCTGATCTTTCAATGTTCTTCGTTGGACTGGAAATCCTTTCAATAAGCCTTTATGTATTGGCTTCAAGCAACAAACATGACCTCAAATCAAATGAAGCGGGGATGAAGTATTTCCTTATGGGTTCATTTGCAACCGGGTTTTTGCTTTTTGGAATGGCCTTGATTTATGGTGCAGCAGCATCTTTTAACCTTGTTAAAATTGCTGAATATGTTCAAACAACGGCGGCCCACGGACAAACTCCGATGTTTGTATATACAGGGGTTTTGTTGATGATGGTCGGATTAATGTTCAAAGTTTCGGCGGCTCCTTTCCATTTTTGGGCACCGGATGTTTATGAAGGAGCTCCCACGTTGATTACAGCTTTCATGGCTACTGTGGTGAAAACAGCTGCTTTTGCGGCATTTTATCGACTATTTAGCACTTGTTTTGGCGATATTTCGGGATTTTGGGCTCAAACTTTAGCGGTGATTTCTGCTGTAACTATGCTCACCGGAAATATCTTGGCAGTATCTCAAACTAGCTTAAAAAGAATGTTAGCGTACTCAAGTATTGCTCACGCAGGTTATATGTTGATGGCTATTGTGGCGATGAACAAAATCTCCGGCGGCGCTATCTTCTTATATGCAACTGCTTATTCCTTAGGTAGTTTGGGTGCTTTTGCTTGTCTTCATGCCATCAGCAAATATGGCGACGAAAGCATCGAAAACTTAAAAGGATTTGCTGCTGACAATAAAATTTGGGCAGGATTTTTGGGGGTTATTGTCTTGTCGTTAGCCGGAATTCCCCCGGTGGCAGGCTTTTTTGCCAAATATTACATATTCTACGGCGTATTTCAGTCGAATTTCACATGGTTAGTGCTAGTTGCTATTCTTTCTTCATTAATCGGGGTGTATTATTACTTCAGAATCATCATTACAATGGTTCAACCTCGCTCGGAAAAGGCAACAGTATTACCGTCATTAACTGGTGCTCATAAAGCACTATTGTTGATTTCGGCGTTATTGGCATTGGGAATTGGAATATACCCTGCATTTCTTCAAGGACTTCTCTCTTGATTTTGAGAATGTAAGGCGTATTTTTTTTACCTTTGTAGTATTCACTACTACCAACTGAAAGTGGACTTTATTCTGCTTTTAGAAACTATTATGATTCGAATTATACACAAAGGTCCTATTAGTAGGTTCATGAGTTTGTCATGGACATTCATTGCTTTGTTGCCGTTATTATTTTCCACATCACTATTTGCTTCAAATTATGTGAAAGTTGAAAATACTTTGCAACCTCCTCCAATCACGTCCATGAATTTTACTTCATCCGATTATAACGGATACGGTGTTTCATGTAACGGAAGTGCAGATGGTTCTATTGACTTAACAGTGATTGGTGGTGTTGCCCCTTACACGTATGTTTGGTCGAATGGAGAAGTAACAGAAGATATTTCAGGATTAATAGCCGGAACATATACTGTAACTGTGACCGATTTTAATGGAGACATTTTAAGCAGTAGTGCAGATATTACCGAACCTGATTTATTACAACTTTCATCATCGTTAACAGATGTGTTATGCTTCAATGGTAATTCAGGAAGCATTGATATTACTGTTACAGGTGGAGTTACTAATTATAGTTATCTGTGGAGTAATGCTTCTTTATCGGAAGATATTTCATCACTTGTAGCCGGAGATTATAGCATAACGGTTACTGATGCTAACAATTGTACAGCACAAAGTACTTACACAGTTTCTGAACCGGCTGAGTTAATTCTTTCTGCAACCGTAAACGATATTTCTTGTTTTGGTGGCAATGATGGAACAATTGATTTAACTGTTGCAGGAGGTACTACCAATTATACATTCGAATGGAGTAATGGCGAAGTATCTGAAGATTTAACGGATCTTATTGCCGGCGATTATACTGTAACAGTAACGGACGCGAATAACTGTACCGTTAACGAAGTATATACTTTAACACAGCCAACAGTAATCAATATTCAAGGCTCCCCTTCAAACGTTAGTTGTTTCAATGGAACTAATGGCGGAGTGAATATTACTGTAACAGGAGGAACAGGAGCCTATACATATCTGTGGAGTAACGGAGCTTTAACTGAAGATATTTCAAATGTTGTAGCTGGTACGTATACTGTAACAGTTACTGATGCTAATAATTGTACTTCTTCTAATTCATTTACTATTTCTCAACCTACATTGCTTAACCTTAGTGGTTCTGCATCTGCAGTAAGTTGTTTTGGAGGAACAAATGGAACAGTCAATATTACAGTTTCAGGAGGCACAACAAATTACTCGTATCAATGGAGTAATTCAACATCGAATGAAGATTTGTCGAATGTTGTAGCAGGAACATATACAGTTACTGTAACCGACGCCAATAATTGTACCGCTACTAACGGTTACGTAGTAACGCAACCAACAGCATTAGCTCTTTCAGGAACTGCAACAAACATTCCTTGTTTCGGTGGAACAAACGGTTCTATTAACTTAATCGTTTCAGGTGGAACGACAGCTTACTCTTATTTGTGGAGTAATGCAGCAATTACAGAAGATTTGTCGGGATTAAACGCAGGTTCTTATACTGTAACGGTTACAGATGCGAATAACTGTTCTTCTAACAGATCATTTACTATAACTCAACCACCAACAATAAATATTTCAGGAGTTACAACTGCAGTAGCGTGTAACGGAGCTTCAACCGGTGCGGTGAATATTACTGTTTCCGGAGGAACTCCTTCATACACTTATCAATGGAGCAATTCAGTTTTTACGGAAGATATTTCAAATGTTGCAGCGGGATTTTATACTGTAACAGTAACCGACTTAAATAATTGTACTGCTACTAACGTTTATACTGTAACTCAATCTTCAGCTTTGAATCTTTCTGGTTCTACTACAGCAGTTAGTTGCTTTGGTGGCTCTAATGGTTCTGTAAATATTACCGTAAGCGGAGGAACGTTAAACTATTCGTATTTATGGAGTAATGGTTCAGTAACTGAGGACCTATCTAATGTCGCTGCCGGAACATATACAGTGACCGTAACTGATGCAAACAACTGTACCATTTCGAATTCATTTACTGTAACTCAACCATCAGCACTTTCTGTTTCGGTAAATACTACGGCGGGCTCTTGTAATTTGGCAAATGGTAGCGCTGCAGCAATAGTAAGTGGCGGAACACCTACTTATAGCTATCTGTGGAGTACCGGTGCAGTTACTTCTTCAATTTCTAATTTATTAAGTGGCTCCTATACTGTTACTGTTACTGATTCCAAAGGTTGTACTGCTTTTAATTCAGGGACAGTAAGCAACTCGGGGTCATTAACCATCGCTCCAATTGTTGTTACAAACGTATCATGTAATGGTGGAGCTAATGGAGCAATTGATATTTCTGTATCAGGAGGTATTGGTCCTTATACTTACTTGTGGAGTAACCTTTCTTTAAGTCAAGATATCTCTGGATTAACAGCAGGAACTTATTCTGTTACTGTGACAGACTTAAGCTTGTGTATAACCACTGCTTCAGCAGTTGTTACTCAACCATCTGTTATTACAATAACTCCTACAATTACTAATGTGTCGTGTAACAATGGTACCAATGGAAGTATTCAGTTGTCAGTTAACGGAGGAACTTCTCCTTATACTTTCTTGTGGAATACAGGATCGGTAAGTCAGAATATTTCTTCTCTCGCTGCTGGTTCTTATACTGTAACTGTGACTGACTTTAATAACTGTACAAAAACTCAGTCGTTTACTATAACTCAACCTACAGCAATTAGTGCAACAGCGTCTTCTACTCAAGCTACCTGCGGACAAGCAAATGGCTCTGTATCCGTGGTTGCATCAGGCGGCACGGGTGCATTGTCGTACTTATGGAATACCGGCGCTGGTACTACAACAGTTAACGGACTAAGTGCAGCAACATATACTGTTACTGTAACCGATCAGAATAATTGTACACGAATTGCTAACGCATCAGTTACATCTCTGAACGCACCTGTAATAAATTCTTCGTTGGTCACTAATGTTTCATGTTTTAATGGAACAAATGGTAGTGTAGATATTACAGTATCCGGCGGAACCGGAACTTTAACTTATTTATGGAGTAATTCTGCAGTTACTGAAGATATTTCGACATTGTCATCAAACACTTATTCAGTAACTGTTACTGATGATAATAATTGTACTGTTACAGGTTCTTATTTTGTTTCACAACCTTCAGCTATTTCACTGCAGGGTGTTGTATCCAATGTGAGTTGCTTTAATGGTGCTAACGGTAGTGTTAACCTTACTGTGACAGGCGGTACTCCTGGTTATACTTATTTGTGGAGCAACGGTTTTACAGGACAAGATCCAATTTCATTAACTGCATTAGCATATACTGTTACTGTTACCGATAATAATTCTTGTACAGCTTCAACTTCTTTTACAGTAACTCAGCCTACTGCTATATCTATTTCAGGATCTGTAACTGGTGTTCTTTGCAACGGACAATCAACCGGCGCAGTAGATATAACTGTATCAGGTGGAACATCTCCATATAGTTATGTTTGGTCAAATGCTGCAATAACTCAAGATATTAACAACGTAACAGCAAACTCTTATACAGTTACTGTTACTGATTTTAATTCGTGTATCTCTAACTCAACTTTTGTTGTAAGTCAACCAACAGCAATTACTGCCTCATTTACTTCAGTGCAACCTACATGTGCTAATAGCAATGGATCTCTTAGTGTGAATGCATTAGGTGGAGTAGGTACTTATACTTACTTGTGGAATACCGGTGCTGCTACTGCACAAATATCAAATGTTGGAGCAGGAACATATACAGTTACTGTAACTGATCAGAATAATTGTTCTATTATTAGCTCATCAACTTTAATAGCAATTACCGGACCTTCAATTGCATCTATTATTCCAACAAATACCACTTGCTTTAACGGATCAAATGGATCTATAAATTTAACTACTTCGGGAGGCGCTGCTCCACTAACTTATTTGTGGAGTAATACAGCAATTACTGAAGATATAACCGGATTGACAGCTGGAACATATACTGTTACAGTAACAGATGCCAACAATTGTACTGCATCTGCAAATGCAACTGTTGGACAGCCTACACAAGTTTCCGGAACATTTACTCAAGTTCAACCTGTTTGTAATAACTCTAATGGAAGCCTTACTATCAATGCAACAGGTGGAACCGGAGCATATACTTACTTGTGGAATACTTCTTCTGTTTCGAATTCTATTTCAGGATTAGCGGTAGGTACATATACTGTTACTGTTACTGATGCCAATAGTTGTTCAAATACACTTTCATCAACTTTAACAGGTGTATCCGGACCAACAATTACTGTTACCAATGCAGTAAATGTTCAATGTAACGGTACATCGACAGGTGCAATAGATATTACAGTGTCAAACGGCACTGGACCTTATTCTTATTTATGGTCAACAAGTGCAATTACAGAAGACCTCATCAATATCCCTAATGGTACGTATACTGTTACTGTTACGGATGCTAATAATTGTACATCAGTAAAACCGATTACTATTACTCAACCTGCATTCCTTTCATTAGCTAGCTTCTCAACAGTAAACGCCACTTGTGGTCAAAGCAATGGTAGTGCACAGGTAAATCCTGCAGGTGGTATTACTCCGTATTCTTATTTGTGGAACACAGGTTCTATAACGAATCAAATAACAAATGTTTCTGCAGGTACTTACACGGTGACGGTGACAGATTTTAACGGATGTACACGTCGAAGAAATGTAGTTATCTCGTTGGCGAATGGCCCAGTTATTAGTTTACTTTCTCAAACCGATGTGTCGTGCAATGGCGGGAGTAATGGTGCTATTGATATTGATGTTACAGGTGGCACATCACCTTACGGTTATATTTGGACAAACACTGCAGTTACACAAGATATAAATGGACTAACTGCAGGTGTATACACTGTACATGTTACTGATAATACAGGTTGCTCTGATTCTGCAACTTACACAATTGTTGAACCTTCAGCAATATTAATTGCTCCAACAATTACTCCTGCTAGTTGCGGAACTGCAACTGGAGGTGTTTCACTTTCAGTATCAGGCGGTACTCCGAATTATTCTTATTTATGGAGTACAGGTGCTGTGACTTCATCAATATCTTCTGTTGTTGCCGGTGATTATACTGTTACTGTGACTGATGCTCATTCTTGTTCTTTACAAAACATTTATACAGTTACTACTTCTTCAGGGCCATCAATAGTTGTTGATAGCACTTTCGATGCTAGATGTTATGGAGCTTCAACAGGTAGAATTTATATTTCTGTAACAGGAGGTACAAGTCCTTTTAGTTATCTGTGGAATGATGGTTCAGGTTCACAAGATCGAACAGGTTTAGCTGCCGGAACTTATACTGTAACCGTAACTGATTTTAATACTTGTTCTGTTTCCACTCAAATTACGATTGGTCAAGCAACATTAATTGTACCTTCTTTTACAGTGCAAAGTGCAAGTTGTAATCAATCAAATGGTAGCCTTACCGTATCTGCAACTGGAGGTAATGGATCTTATTCTTATCTATGGGAAACGGGTAATGTTTCTAATCAAATAACAAATCAATTTGCAGGCGTTTATTCTGTTACTGTTACTGACACTCGAGGATGTTCGGTAATTGATTCTGCTACAATTGATAATTCAGGACAAGCAGCTATCTTACTTTCAACACAGGTAAATCCACTCTGCAATGGACTAAGTACCGGCATGCTAACCATTAGCGTTTCAGGAGGAGTTTCTCCTTATCAAGTTCAATGGTCAAATGGTGATGTAGGTCTCACAGCCGACACTTTAACTGCAGGAACTTACACTGTAACTGTTACCGATCAAACTTCATGTAGCTCTCAAGCTTCATTTACAATAACGCAACCGGATGCTTTGACATTACAATTAAATTCGGTGTACGAACATTGTAATAAAGCTGATGGATCAATTACAGTAAACGTTAGCGGTGGTACCGGTCTTTATACTTATTTATGGTCGACCTCTGCTGTAATAAATCAAATTACGGGACTAGAAGCAGGAACATATACTGTTACGGTAACAGATCAGAATAACTGTCAAGCATCTTCTTCAGCTGTACTAATAAATATCGCAGCCCCTATTATCAATACAATTTCTATGGTAGATGCGAATTGTTATAATTCAGCTACAGGTTCAGTTGATATCGATATACAAGGTGGCACCACTCCATTTACCTATTTATGGTCGAATGGAAATAATACGCAAGATTTGACTGCGGTTGTTTCAGGAACTTATACTGTTACCGTTACCGATACATTTGCTTGTTCAGCGCAGTTCTCTTACTTCATAAATCAACCAACCGAATTGTTAATGCAAGTTACTGTTGATGATGCCGGATGTAATAACAATAATGGAAGTATTCAAGTTTTGCCGTCAGGCGGTGTAGGTCCTTATACTTATTTATGGTCTGATGGAACAGTGAATGATAATCTTCAAAACTTGTTTGCCGGTAGTTATACAGTTACTGTTAGCGATAGTCACCTTTGTTCAATTCAGCAGATCATAATTGTAAATAATTTAAATGCTGCAGCAATTACACTAGATTCCTTAGTTGATGTTTCTTGTAATTTGGGAAGCAACGGCGCAATCTATGTTAGTGTTGCAGGTGGTGCTAGCCCATATACATATCAATGGTCAGATAACTCTGTTACTGAAGATTTGATTAATGTAGCTGCAGGAATTTATACATTAACGGTAAGCGACAATAATGGATGTGTTTCGGTTTATACTGATTCTATTAACGAACCATTGCCATTATCCGTAAATGGAGTGGTTACTGATGCGAAATGCGGATTAGATAATGGTATTGTTACGGTAACACCATCAGGTGGATCATCTTCTTATTCGTTCTTGTGGAGTACTTCCGCTGCTTCTTCAACTATTTCATCGCTAGCCGCAGGAGATTACACCATAACAGTTACGGATAGCCGAAATTGTGTTGTTGTTGATACATTCACAGTAATAAATACCGGAAATCCTGCGATCACTTTAATTGCTGTAGATAGTGTTTCATGTAACGGACAAACTGACGGTGCAATTGATATTGATGTGAACGGAGGAGTTGGGCCTTATTCTTATACTTGGATAGGTACTAGCCAAATATCACAAGACATAACAGGTTTGCAAGCTGGTGGATACTCTGTAATCGTTACCGATTTCGTAGGTTGTACTTCTACTAATTCGTATACGGTTTATCAGCCATCTGCAATTAATATTTCTTTCCCTCAATTAACAAATGCTGCTTGCGGAAGTAATAATGGTTCTATCGTTGTTGCTGTAAGTGGAGGAGATCCGGGATATAATTTGCTTTGGTCAAATGGATCAATAAATGATACAATAATTAATTTGAGCGCCGGAAGCTATACTGTAACTATTACAGATCAACGTGGTTGTACGAAATCATCACAAGCTAATATCAGTAATATCTCGGGGCCTTCAGTCGCTTCAGTCGATTCGGCAAATGTTAGCTGTCCCGGATTAAATGATGGCTTTATTACAATAACTGTATCTGGAGGAACTGCTCCTTATACATATTCGTGGAATACACTTCCTGATGTAACACCTACTGTTACTAATTTATCAGGCGGAACATATACTGTAACTGTAAAAGATGCATTAAACTGTCTCGTATTGCGATCTGTAACAATCACTGCGCCTAATCCAATTGCTGTTAATACAGTAATACCTCAAAAGAATCCTCCGTATAATTTAACATGTTTCCAAAGTGCCGATGGTGATATATTCTTAAGTGTTTCCGGCGGTACAGCACCTTATGGGTTTGTGTGGAGTAATGGTAGTATTACACAGAATATTTCGGGATTGGTTGCCAGTACTTATACTGTATTTATTACTGATGCTAATGGTTGTTCATCCAATTCGAATTATACTTTAACGGAACCTCCTCAATTGATTGCTAATGCAGGAACTGATTTCAATGTTTGCGGCGAAACAACTGCAACAATGAATGCAAATGTTCCTACGTATGGTATTGGAAGTTGGAGTGTTCAAGGGGGACAAGGAGGTATTTCGTTCAACGATTCTACTTCTGCAAATACATTAGTGTCGAATCTTCCGCAAGGCGATAATACTTTTGTATGGACTGTCACCGATGGTGTTTGTTTGGCAAATTCTCAGGTTCTGGTTTCCGTTACATCAGCCATTCAAGCTATTGCCGGTATTGACAGAAAAGTTTGTGATGGTGAAATCAATCTTAATGCAACTCGCCCACAATTTGGAGATGGTTACTGGATTACTTTCTCACCTGGTGTTGTTATTGAAGATTCTTCAAAGGCTTTCTCACATGTTACGAATTTGAATTATGGTAATAATATTTTCCAATGGACTGTAATCAATGGAACTTGTCGTGATTCTGCCTCAGTAAATATTTATAGAAAAGATTCTCTAGAGTGCTTGTCGAAAATTCAATTGCCTAATGCTTTCTCTCCAAATAGCGATGGGTTTAACGACTACTTCGTAGTGAAGGGAATTGAAGATTATATCAAAAATGATTTTATCGTTTATAATCGATGGGGAATTGTGGTGTATGAAAAATCAAGTTATCAAAACACCTGGAATGGAGTAGGTAATGATGGTAATCCGTTGCCTGACGGAACGTATTTTATTTTGCTTAAAATAGATTCTCAGGAAAAAGTGTATAAAACTTATGTAGATCTGCGACGATGAAAAAAATATTAATCACGTCTTTTTTACTGTTACAATCGTCATTTTTTCTAATGGCGCAACAGGCTCCGTTGGTAAGCCATTATATGTTTAATGGCTTATTGATAAATCCTGCTTATGCCGGTAGTAAAGAATATGTAAGCGCAACATTGTTGTATCGTAAACAATGGGCCGGATTAGATGGTGCACCGGTAACGTATTCCGGAAGTGTTCATGGCTTGTTTAAAAAACAAAAATTAGGTCTAGGAGCATTTATCCAACAGGATAAAATTGGTGTTACTAAACAAACTGATGCGTTTGCTTCAGCAGCTTATCACTTGCCGGTTGGTGATGTTGGAAAGCTTAGCGTAGGATTGCAAATGGGCGTAACTAGTTTTAGTTCGGATGTAGTTCAGTTAACATATTGGGATCCGGGCGACAAAGTGTTTGATTACAATTCATTCACTAGTCTATTGCCAAATGCGGGTCTTGGTGTTTATTATTATCGCCCTTTGTTTTATGCAGGATTATCTGCTCCATATTTGTTGAGTTACGATGCAAATCAATCAGGATCTGTAAGCTCAACTAAGCCTGTTCATCATCAAGATCGTAGATTCTATGCTACAGTAGGTGGCGTTATTGAATCTGAATATGATGTTAAGTTTAAACCATCTCTTTTGGTTCGAAGCGAGGGAAATACTCCTTTGCAATTCGATTTAAATATGAATGTCTTAATTAACGATATATTCTGGATAGGTGCTTCTTATAGATCAAACGATGCTATTGTAGCACTCCTCGAATATCAAGTGAATCGTAAATTCCGAATCGGATATTCGTACGATTATACCCTTAGTGAAATTGGTAATTATAATTCAGGATCCCATGAAGTAATGTTGGGATATGATTTTGGTTATCCAGTAGTTAAAATGAAATCTCCCCGTTACTTTTAGTTATGAAGTCTAGTTTGCGTTTTCTGTTATTTGTATGCTGCGTATTGTCGCTTCATTCTTGCGTTAGTGTTCGCTTGCGTACTGCTAATGAAAATTATGAGCAGTCGGCTTATGCTCCTGCCGCTGAAGATTATGAATATGTTCTCACTAAACGTCAGGATAGAGAAGCTATTATTAATGTAGCTGACTGTTACTATCAAATGGGTAATAGCTATAAAGCGGAATTTTGGTATCGTCGTGCTATTAAATTGCCTGAAGCAAAATTGGAATGGAATTATTTTCTCGGAGAGTCTCTAATTAAAAATGGTAAGTACGAGGAAGCTAAAACCTATCTTTCTACTTATTGTGAATTGAATAAAACAGATTATCGTGCTCAAAATATGTTGAGTTCTTGTGATAGTATTTCAATTTATTATCGCGATACAACTCTCTTTACGGTTACCCCTCTCCGTTATAATGCTCCCGGAATTAATGTGCTTAGTCCTTCGATTTATCGTAGTGGTATCGTTTTCCTTTCGGATATGAATTATAAAGGATTAAGTAAAACGTTGTCTGATTGGACAGGTAAACGTTATCTCGATTTATTCTTTGCAAAGAAGACAGATCGCGGAAATTGGTTAGATCCTGAGCCTCTACGCGGATCTGTTAACGGTAGATTTAATGAAGGTCCCGTGGCATTTACACGTGATTTTAATACAATGTATTTCACTCGTAATAATTACTTGAGTAATAAGGTTGAGAAGAATAAACGTAATGATAATGTGCTGAAAATCTTCCGTGCTGATTTTGTTAATGGTGAATGGAATATTGTTGGAGATATTAACATGACTAGTGGCGATTTTTCTGTTGGTCATCCTACTTTGAATAGCACAGGTGATGTAATGTTCTTTGTTTCTAATATGCCGTGGGGGTATGGCGGTACTGATATTTATTCTTCAAATAAGATTGGCAACTCATGGTCCGAACCTGTAAATATTGGAAAAGGAGTTAACACTGATGGAAATGAAATGTTTCCTTTCTTGTATAATGATAGTACTTTGTATTTCTCGAGTGATGGCCGTGGCGGTTTAGGCGGACTCGATATTTTCGAATCTAAATTTAAAAATGGCGAATGGTCTACACCATTTAATATGGGAGCTCCGGTTAATTCGCCTCAAGATGACTTTAGCTTTGTTCTCGATTCAACCGGTTTAAATGGCTACTTTTCTAGCGGTCGTGGTTCCGGCAACGATAAAATTTATAGTTTCTTAATGAACCCACCGCGTTTATTGGTGAACGTTAAAATTAGTGACCAACAGTCGCATGCTTTGGTGTCAAACGCTACGTTGAGTGTTGTGAAAGATGGTAAGGTTTTTCGATCTGTTACTTCTGATGGATCAGGATACTTGAAGGTATTAGTTGAACCCGGACATAATTATGATTTCGTTTGCGATCATCATGATTTCTATCTGCGTAAAGCTTCTGTTTCGACCGAGGGAAAAAGATTTTCGGATACGCTTTCGGTAAGCATTGACCTAAAGAAAATTGTGCTGAATAAACCTTTTATTTGGTACGGAATTGCTTTCAAGAAAAAGGATTTTCAAATTAAAACTTCTGCAAACGAAGCACTCGATTTATTGCTGAATTTGTTGAAAGACAATCCTCGTTTAGAAGTTGAAATAGGTTCTTATACAGATAGCCGCGGAACCGATGCTGATAATTTAAGATTGACTCAGTCTCGTGCCGATTTTGTTGTGAAGTATTTAACCGATCGCGGATTAAATCCTTCTCGCTTTGTTGCCAAAGGTTATGGTGAATCGAAGTTGCTGAATGGTTGTGTGAATGGTTTATTGTGTATCGAAGAAGAACACGAAACAAATAACCGTATCGAAATTACTGTAAAGAGTATTTCCGAAGTAAGTATAAAATGAAGTCGCCTTTAATACCACTCGCGGAAAGATTAAGACCCCATTCTCTTGATGAAATTGTTGGTCAAAAACATCTTACCGGTCCCGATGGTATCTTGCGAAATCTTCTTGCTAACGGCACTCTTCCTTCTATAAT
This sequence comes from Bacteroidota bacterium, assembly GCA_029547265.1. Lineage (GTDB taxonomy): Bacteria > Bacteroidota > Bacteroidia > AKYH767-A > OLB10 > CAINEC01. Next base: position 249 of record JAKPPP010000342.1, on the reverse strand, counting down.
CTTTTGGGGATCTCCGGGAATAGGTAAAACTACTCTTGCTTTTATTCTTGCCGGTGAAGCAGGACTGCCTATGTTTTCTCTTAGCGCAATTAACGCCGGAGTTAAAGATGTTCGTGAAGTAATTCAATCCGCTAAAGAAGCCGGAAAGGCTGTTTTGTTTATCGATGAAATTCATCGCTTTAATAAATCGCAGCAAGATTCTTTGTTAAGCGCCGTCGAACAAGGAATCATTGTATTAATTGGTGCTAC
>JAKPPP010000339.1 GCA_029547265.1 Bacteroidota bacterium | reverse complement strand
AAGAAATGGCTAGAATCAGTTATGAAGGTAATTTTGGAATTGGCAATTTTTACAAAATTGGTACACCAACAAATACAGCGTTACGTCCCGCACGTCGCTTAGAAGTACTAGATGGTGCAAAAAATCAACCCCAATTAAGACTTACACATACCCAACAAAATGGAGTTAATACCGGCGCCTATACCGATTTTCAATCGCTCAGTACCGGAGATTTACGCATTAACCCAAAACTTAATGCAAGTAATCGTTTTGTTGGTATAAATACTGCATCTGCATTAACAACAACACTTCAATTAGGAGCTAATGCAGCAAACCAATCCGGGTTGCGTTTTGAGAATTTAACTTTCGCCTCGCCTTCAATAACAAGAGCTGCTAATACAAATAAAGTACTCAGCTTAGATAATAGTGGAAACGTAATTTTAGTAGACGATAACGAAGGAAGTGGAGGCGGAGGTGGTGGAATTTCATTTTGCAGCTCAGGAGTCTCGAATAATTACTTGCCAATAATTTCCGGCACTAATCTTTTATGTAAAAGTGATATTTATCAATTCCCAACATTAAACTAAAAAAGCCTCCGATTTCTCAGAGGCTTTTTTTATTCCATTAAACGCTTATTTTTTCTTAGTAGCTTTCTTCGCTACTTTCTTAACAGTTTTCTTTACTACTTTCTTTACCGTTTTCTTCACTGCCTTTGTCTTTGGAGCCGCTTTCTTAGCAGGTGCTTTCTTCGCCGCCTTTTTAGCCGGTTTTGCAGCTGTCTTTTTTACCACTTTTTTAGCAGCTTTCTTCGCCGCCTTTTTAGGTGCAGCAGCTACCGAATCTACATTCGTCAATTTAAATCCAATGACTTTAACAGCACTGCCTTTCTTTGCAGTAGCGGTAGATTTAACTTGCTTGGTTGACTTCATTATTTAGGTTTTTAAATAGGTACAATTGCAGTGAAGTGATGCTTAAGAAATGGTAGTTACAATTTTGTCTACATTGTATTTCCCTGCAGCTAAGTTGTTCTTCACATCTTTGAATGCTTTGATGGTATATTCTACATCAGCTATCGTGTGAACAGCAGTAGGGATGAGGCGTAACATAATTACTCCTTTAGGTACTACAGGATACACTACCATCGAGCAGAAAATATCGTAGTTCTCACGTAAATCGAGAATTAAGTTGGTTGCTTCAGGAATGGTTCCATTTAAATAAACCGGTGTTACAGGCGAATCTGTATTTCCTAATTCAAAGCCTTCGTTACGTAGTCCGCTTTGTAATGCATTCGTAATCTCCCATAACTTGTTTTTAAGTTCCGGCTGTGTTCTTAAGAGCTCAAGACGCTTTAAGGCCCCAATTACTAATGGCATTGGTAATGCTTTCGCGAAAATTTGCGAACGCATATTGTATCGTAAATATTCTACTACTTGCTCGTCGCTACTAATGAATGCTCCAATTAAAGCCATCGATTTAGCAAACGTTCCGAAGTAAATATCAATTCCGTCTTGTACTCCTTGATGCTCTGCAGTACCCGCTCCGGTTTTACCCATCGTTCCGAATCCATGTGCATCGTCAACAAATAAGCGGAAGCTGAATTTTTTCTTTAATTCAACAATCTCTTTTAATTTTCCTTGGTCGCCCGACATCCCGAATACTCCTTCGGTAATTACCATGATTCCGCCGTTAGTGCCTTCTACTAATTTTGTAGCACGCTCTAATTGCTTCTCAAGACTCGTCATGTCGTTATGAGGATATACAAATCGCTTACCCATGTGTAAACGTAATCCGTCAATAATACATGCATGCGCTTCAGAATCATACACAATCACATCGTGACGATCTACTAAAGCATCAATAGCACTTACCATCCCTTGGTAACCAAAGTTTAATAGGATAGTGTCTTCTTTGCTCATAAATGACGATAATTCCGCCTCTAATTGCTCATGAGGATTCGAATTCCCCGACATCATACGTGCTCCCATAGGTAATGCAAATCCGTATTCTCCTGCCGCTTCAGCATCTGCCTTGCGTACTTCCGGATGGTTCGCTAATCCTAAGTAGTTGTTTAAACTCCATACTAATCTTTCCTTCCCACGGAAAACCATCTTGTTAGAGATTTCTCCTTCTAACTTAGGAAATGTGAAATAACCATGCGCATCTTTGGCATGCATCCCTAAAGGACCGCGATTCTTGCGGATCTTTTCGAATATATCTGTCATTGTTGTAATTTGTTTCTTGTTAAGATTCCGAAGCCCGGATCTTTCACGACCCGAAATTCTCCACAAAATTAATTTTAAATATGGTAACTGACACAATCTTTTTAACAAGATACTGTTAATGCTATCAGCCGTCATGGCCAATTTGCTTACTTTTGTACCGTAATATTGAATTATGAAAAAATTCCTGGCCGTAATTGTGACGGTCCTTCTGTTTTCTTCGTGCAGTAAATTCCAGCATCTGATGAAAAGTACCGATATGGAGGCTAAGTATAATGCCGCCGTGAAGTACTACGATAAAAAGGATTATTACCATGCCTTGCAGCTTTTTGAAGAGCTGATATCGGTGTATAAAGGCACGCAAAAGGCCGAGCAATCGTATTATTACTATAGCTATTGCACTTACAAAGTAGATGATTATCAGACTGCTGCGTATCATTTCAATAATTTTATTCAGACTTTCCCTAATAGCAAACATGCCGAAGAAATTCAGTTCATGTACGCTTATTGCTATTACCTCGATAGCCCTATCCCAAGCCTCGACCAAACGTCAACGCGCGATGCAATCGATAAATTCCAGATTTTCATTAACCGCTATCCGCAAGGGGAGAAGGTGGCTGAAGCTAATAAATTGATCGACGAATTGCGTATGAAGCTGGAAACCAAAGCTTTCAATAACGCTAAATTGTATTACCGTACCGAGAATTATAAGGCTTCTGTGGTGGCTTTCGAAAACCTGCTGAAGGATTTCCCCGCTACCGTTTACAAGGAGGAAGCTTTGTTTATTTCCCTCAGATCTCAGTATATTTATGCCAATAATTCGGTGGAGACTAAAAGAGCCGAACGTTTGAAAACTACTTTAGAGTTATACTATAAACTTGTAGATAATTTCCCGCAAAGTAGGTATCTTCGCGACGCGGAAAAGATCTTCGATGCCGCAAAAGAGAAATTAGCCGATAAATCAATAGCCGGAAAAAACTCTTAATATCTGATTATCAACAATTTAAATTCGATTATTATATCCCATCATGGCAAATTATAAATCTTCTACCAACACTACAGTAACTCGCGATATGCTGAATTTCGAAGAGAAAACAGGCAATATGTATGAGTCAATCGTAGTTTTAGCTCGTCGTTCTAACCACATCGCTGCTGAAATGAAGGAAGAATTGAATGAAAAATTATCTGAGTTTGCTAGCGTTTCCGATAACCTTGAAGAGGTTTTCGAAAATCGTGAGCAAATCGAAATCTCTAAACACTATGAGCGTTTGCCAAAGGCTACTTTGGTGGCTGTTCAGGAGTTTTTAGATGGTAAAATTTATCACCGTAATCCTGCTAAGGACCAACAGTAATCTTTTCATGCGGCTATCCGGTAAACATATCCTGCTCGGGATTACCGGCAGTATCTCAGCATACAAAGCCGCAGACCTTTGCCGACTATTGGTGAAGGAGGGCGCCGATGTGAGAGTTATTATGACTCCCGCTGCTACCGGTTTTATTAGCCCACTTACTTTATCTGTCTTATCGAAAAATCCTGTCGGGCTCCACATGATTCTTCCGGATGATACCTGGAATAATCATGTGGAGCTCGGTCTTTGGGCCGACCTCATGATTGTGGCTCCGGCCTCCGCTAATACCATGGCGCATTTCGCTACCGGTACTTGTGAGAGTTTGCTCGATGCCGTTTATCTCTCAGCCCGCTGCCCCGTAATGATTGCTCCCGCAATGGATCATGATATGTTTTTGCATGATGCTACGCAAGAGAATTTAGTCGCTTTGCGCGATCGTGGGAACATAATCGTGGGTCCCGCTTCAGGGGAGCTGGCAAGCGGATTAATAGGCGAGGGACGATTGGTGGAACCACAGGAGATTGCGAATGCCGTCATCGACTTTTTTAAGAAGGATTTGCCTCTCAACGGGACGTCTTTCCTCGTTACTGCCGGTCCAACTCGCGAACCTATCGATCCTGTGCGATTTATTAGTAATCATTCTACAGGTAAAATGGGTGTCGCTATCGCGAATGCTTTGTTTGATGCCGGTGCCGATGTAACGCTCGTAGCCGGTCCGCTGCAGATCGATATCCCTAAAGGAATTAAACATATTCCGGTTTCAACAGCTGCCCAAATGTTCGAGGCCGCAAAGTCGGTTTTTGCGTCGCAGTCGGGAGCAGTATTAACAGCTGCCGTAGCGGATTATACTCCCGAAACGGTGGCAACCGATAAGGTGAAAAAGAAAGAAGCGCAATGGACATTACCACTCGTAAAAACCGTTGATATAGCCGAAGAATTGGGTAAGATGAAATCACCAAAACAAGTGCTGGTGGGATTTGCCCTCGAAACTTCTAATGAAATTGCTAACGCACAAGCCAAATTAAAAAAGAAAAACTTAGATTTGATCGTCCTCAATTCATTGAAGGATGAAGGTGCCGGCTTCGGTACCGATACCAATAAAATTACGTTCATCGGAGATAATCTCATTCAAGAATTTCCGTTGAAGTCGAAGGTCGGCGTGGCCGGCGATATTGTTGCCAAAATCATTCAACTACTACATGCGTAAATTATTATTCCTCTCTATACTTTTTGCAGCCATCAGCAATAGCTTGTCGGCGCAGGAACTCAATTGCCAAGTAACCGTTCTTACTCCTAGAATCCAGAGTTCTGATAAAAAGATTTTTACCACGCTTCAGACATCTATCTATGAATTCATGAATACTACGCGTTGGACAAACGATAAGTTCAAATCAGAAGAACGTATCGAATGTTCTATGCAGATTGAAGTCACAGAGCGTGTCTCAACCGACGAGTTCAAAGGTTCTATTCAAGTGTCGGTTCGTCGCCCTGTTTACGGAACATCGTATAACTCGCCTTTGTTGAATTATAAAGATGACGATTTCAACTTCCGTTATATCGAATTCCAAACCCTCGAGTGGGCTGGGGAGTCGGGACGAAATCCGAATTTAGTAGCCATTTTAGCATTCTATGCAAACATGATATTGGCTGTCGATTACGATTCATTCTCGAGTCTTGGAGGATCAGAATTCTTTGCTAAAGCACAAGCCATCGTTGCCAATAATTCCAACTCATCAGATGCAGGATGGAAAGCCTTCGAAGGGAATCGTAATCGCTATTGGTTGTCCGAAAATTTCAATAACCCGATCTATAAACCTATTCGTTTATTGTATTATGATTATCACCGCAAAGGACTCGATACAATGACAAAAACGAAAGATGAATCTATTCGTGCCATCAGTACCGATATCGAAAATATTCGCAAGATCCATGTCGATAAACCGGGATCGTTGATTATGAAAACCCTCTTCGATGCTAAAGCGGATGAAGTGGTGAATATATTCTCCGGCGCTTCGCCTGATATTAAGTCAACCATGGTGCAAATACTTACTGAAATAGATCCTTCCAATACCTCTAAATACCAAAAGATTCAAACTGCAGGGAATTAATAAATCCCGATTTTATAATAGATTGCGAGTACTATGCTGAAGAGATTATACGTCAGGAATTATGTGTTGATTGAAGAACTCGATATTTCTTTCGGGAAAGGAATGTCGATTATTACCGGAGAAACAGGAGCGGGGAAGTCGATTTTGCTTGGTGCCCTCGGACTAATCCTCGGACAAAGAGCAGATGCCGGAGCATTACAAAACAAAACCAAGAAATGTATTATTGAAGGCACTTTTAATATTGCCGAATACAAACTACAATCCTTCTTCACCGAAAACGAACTCGACTACGAAGAAGAAACTACCATCCGCCGAGAAATCAGCGCCGAAGGCAAGTCGCGAGCATTCATCAACGACACACCTGTAACGCTGGCGATCTTAAAAGATCTTTCATCGCGATTAGTCGATATCCATTCTCAGCACGAAACCTTATTGCTAAACAGCAATAAATTCCAACTGAATGTAGTAGATGAATTCGCTCGTAACCAAGACCGATTAGCGAAATATAGCGACACGTTAACAACGTATAACGAGTTAAAGAAATCGATTGAAATAATGAAAGAGGAAGAAGCGAAAAGCAAAGCCGATTTCGATTATTTCAACTTTCAACTGAACGAACTATCCGAAGCTAACCTTTCCGATCCCGACGAGTTATCATCACTCGAACAAGAACAAGAACGCCTCGAAAATGCTGAAGAAATAAAGCTTCGCCTTTCTCAAGGATTCACCGCCTTGTCGGGGAGCGATGATAATATGTTAGTGCAGCTTAAAGTTATTCAGCAACAAATTGCGGGGCTAGCCAAATTCGACAAGACCTACGAAGAAATTGCCAACCGCATCAAATCATCGTTAGTTGAATTGAAAGATATCAGCGATGAGCTGGAGCGAGTAGAAGAAGCTATCAATTCTGATAACAAACGATTAGAAATCATTCAAGATCGATTGAGTTTGTTGTACAAATTGCAACAAAAGCATCGAGTAGAAGACCTTCAATCGCTCATCACATTACAAGCTGAATTGGCAGATAAAGTATTTGCAATCGGCACTTTAGAAGACCGCATTACGGCAAAAACCAAAGAATTAGAAGAACTACATACAAAGCTCGAGAAAGATGCTGCGGTGCTTACCGAAGCCCGTAAAAAAGCAATTCCTCAAATCGAGAAAGAAATCACCGGCAACCTGGGCGAGTTGGCTATGCAAGGCGCATTATTACGTATTGCATTGATTCCCAACGAAGAAAACCGTTTTACGGCCGATGGAGCCGAAAAAGTGCATTTCTTGTTCTCAGCCAATAAGGGCGGCGATTTCAAAGAAATAAGCAAAGTGGCTTCCGGCGGTGAATTATCGCGTCTGATGCTCTGTATTAAAGCCCTGATGGCCAAATTAACCTCCATGCCAACAGTAATCTTCGATGAAATCGATACCGGCATATCGGGCGAAACGGCATCTAAAGTGGGAAGCATCATCAAGCAAATGGCGGCCGAGCACCAAGTAATTGCTATTACGCACTTACCGCAAATGGCAGGCAAAGGGCACCATCATTACTTCGTTTATAAGACCGAAACGAAAGGAAAAACGCATACACATCTTAAAATCCTCAGTACAGAGGAACGCATTACCGAAATAGCGCGTATGTTATCGGGCGAAACACTAACCGAAGCGGCATTAGGAAATGCAAAAGCACTCTTATCACTAAACTAAAGCCTTGGTAGTCAATTTTAGACTATTTTTGGCCCAACGAATCATAAAAAGAAATGGCTCATAATCTTCTTAAAGGAAAAAGAGGGATCATCTTTGGTGCTCTCGATCCGAATTCAATTGCATGGAAAGTTGCTGAACGTTGTCACGAAGAAGGTGCAATATTCACTTTATCTAATGCGCCGGTAGCTCTTCGAATGGGAGCAATAAACCAATTAGCAGAAAAATGCAATGCACAAGTAATCGGTGCCGATGCAACCTCCACTGCCGACCTCGAAAATCTTTTTGCTCAGTCGCAAGAAATTTTGGGCGGAAAAATCGATTTCGTATTACATTCTATCGGTATGTCGCCAAACGTACGTAAAGGGAAATTATACACTGACCTCGACTACGAATTTTACCATAAAACTGTCGATATTTCATCGATGTCGCTTCATAAAGTATTGCAAACAGCCATGAAAATGGATGCAATATCAGAATGGGGTAGTGTGGTAGCATTAACGTATATCGCAGCTCAACGCGTATTCCCTGATTATAACGATATGGCAGATGCTAAATCGCTATTAGAAAGCATCGCAAGAAGCTTCGGATATCACTACGGAAAAGCGAAAAAAGTGCGTATCAATACGATCTCGCAATCGCCAACAAAAACTACTGCGGGACAAGGAGTAAAAGGATTTGACGGCTTCTACAATTATGCAGATGCTATGTCGCCATTAGGCAATGCCAGCGCAGAAACATGTGCCGACTATTGCTTAACACTCTTCAGTGATTATACGAAAATGGTTACAATGCAAAACCTCTTCCACGACGGAGGATTCTCTTTCACCGGCGTTAGCCGCGAGGTTATGGAAAAATACTCGGAAGAATAACCAACATTTTCCCAAAACATAAACGACGACTTCAAATGAAGATCGTCGTTTTTTTTTATGGAAAAAATCGTGCATAAGCTGTACGGAGGTAATCATTTCTCGTTGTAAATAAAAAAAATCGATAACTTGATTAATGAAGCCATTTAGATCCTTTGACGCCATCCAAATTATTTTTCCCTAATAGAAAAAATAGAGTAGAGGAGGTGGATGTGATAATACTGCATGGTAAGAAGCTCGCCGGGTAGGGGAGTATTACATAAAGTGTGTCAATCAATATAACCAGCTCAAGAGAAAATGTTGACTTCAACAATGTTTAATTTGTTTATATCGATATTCGAAGTCAACATTTTTGAGTGAGCCGCCGCCGGCAGGGCAAGTCCTTTGTTTATAATTTGAGTTTTATTCGGTCTTCAAAGATAATAGATAATTGTGCAAGTGTTTGATTCCAATTATGAACAGGTCGGCTCCATTTTGCACAGATATTTTGTTGTGCCAGAAACAATAGTTTCATTAAGGCTTCTTCACTCTGAAAGGCGCCTTTGGTTTTGGTAACTGATCTCAACTGGCGATTAAATCCTTCGATAATATTTGTTGTATACATAATCCTTCGGATGTCTTTATTGTACTGAAAGAATCGACTAAGTCGATGCCAGTTTCTTCTCCAAGACTCTATTACTTTAGGGTATTTGTCTCCCCATATAGTCTCTAGTTTATCAAGGTGACTTAGTGCTGATTCCTCTGTAGTGGCTTTATATACCGGCTGAAGATCTTTCATAAATTCTTTCAGA
>JAKPPP010000321.1 GCA_029547265.1 Bacteroidota bacterium | reverse complement strand
CTTTTTAGCTTGTTAAGAATGATATTTCTATTTAGCATTACGGACCTCCCGAAATTGTGCTGGGAAAGGGGTGATTCGTAGTAACAATTGAATTATATCACAAAATGAGGAATTGGAAGGAGAATGCAAAAGCCTAACGCCCGCGATGAGCGGATCGCCGAACGACGCCAACGGCAGAGTGAGGGGACCGATGCGCTTTGGGCGCGGGTCTTGCTTCGCAAGACCCGTGACCAGCATCGGCGATCCGCTCAATCGCACAGTTATGCGCATTTTTTCTGTTTTAATATTTTGACTTCTTTTTCGATTCTCTCGGCAATTCTGTCTTGTTCCACATCAAGTTCGAAATCCATTTGAAGTCCCATCCAGAATTGAGGCGTCATATTAAAGTATCTTGCAAGCCTTAGGGCAGTATCAGCTGTAATGCCGCGCTTGCCATGTATTATTTCATTAATTCGACGTGGTGGTACGCCAAGATCATTTGCTAACTGATTCTGGCTCATATTTAGTGGTTCGAGAAATTCATACATTAATATTTCGCCTGGATGAACCGGGGCAAAATCTTTCATTTTCATTTTATAACCTCATTGTTCACTTGTGATAATCGACAATCTCGACATTACTTGCTTCACCTGGAGTCCATGTGAAGCATATTCGATATTGGTCATTAATTCGTATGCTGTGTTGGCCTTTGCGATTACCAGATAATTGCTCTAAATGATTTGCAGGCGGATTTCTCAAATCAATGATTGTATTTGCTCTATTGAGCATTCTTAATTTTCGAAAAGCAACTATTTGGATATCATGAGGCAACTTCTTCGAGAATTCTCGATTGAATATCTTTTCGGTTTCTTTGCAATGGAAACTTTTGATCATATCACAAGTATATAACGCATAACGTCATATGGCAAGATGCGCCCTCAAATGAGCATAACGCCCGCGATGAGCGGATCGCCGAACGACGCCAACGGCAGAGTGAGGGAACCGATGCGCTTTGGGCGCGGGGCTTGCTCCGCAAGACCCGTGACCAGCAGCGGCGATCCGCTCAATCGCACAGTTCGACACTTTTCATTTCTCGTCAGTTCATTCTCTATAATAATAGTCGGCAATTTCTTTCCAGTCTGCGCATTTGAAATCTGCTTGAAATTGCTTTATTGCCTCCTCAATTGCCCTTTCTTCTGAAACATGATTGGGGAAATTGTAGCTTCCCAAAGGGGAGTCATAAGGCTTATTAAAGGTATTCAACGCCCTTTTGAAAAATGTAATCTTCATTATTTCTCCTACTTCCATAAATATTCCTAGTCGAAACCTGTTGCAATCCCACTTTCTCTTTTACTCTTTTATACAATCAATTTCATTTCTCCAAAACTATTAATTGTCCTTTTTCCTTCGGTTGCATGAAAGACATAATAACTGAATGTTTTCCGGTTCATTTGACCCGCCTCGGGAAAATGGAACAATGTGATCATACTCAAGATTACTCCCAGAACCACAATGCGAACACCTTCCGCCATCCCTTTCAAAAACAATGTGCTTAACCTCTTGTGAAATAAATCTTGTTCTTCGTTTTAAATTATTTCTACTATTACTTTGAAAAACAAGCATTATTAATGAAATTACACCTATTACCAAGAAAGTATGCAAAGGATAATCCATAATTCCAATGATGAGAAGAAGGGGAATCACGAATTTTATTAAAAGTGTTGCTGCGATAGCTCCCCCAATTAGACCAAAGAATATATTACCTGTTTTAACTGATATATAGATGAACGATACAATATATGTTACAACTCCTACGAATTGAAACAGAGAGTTGACTTCTGAATTATTTTTCGCCATTCTTTTTTTCCTTAAAGTTGCCTCTTCAGGAAATTGAAAAGACATTAATCAATTGAGCAACATTGATATATTTGTCGAACGCCCGCGATGAGCGGACCGCCGAACGGCGCCAACGGCAGAGCGAGGGAACCGATGCGCTTTGGGCGCGGGACTTGCTCCGCAAGGCCCGTGACCAGCATCGGCGGTCCGCTCGATCGCATAGTTATACCTTTTATGAACCTCGTATTTCATCGAGAACTTTTTTGCCCAGTGATCTTGTATTAATATTTTCAATTTCGATATTAAGATTGCGCTCTTTGATAATTCTTCTGAGGATTTCTTTTGCAACAACTTTTTCACCGTTGAGGAAAATCTGAATTTGCGTGCTGGACCTTCTAATGATTTTACAAGGAGAGCCATCATTTAATGTAATATCTACAGATTCTATGATTTCCCCAAGATCGTCAGCAGATGATTTGTTAGATTTATTGCAATCATACTGCTTTAATCTAGTTCGAATATGACTTACAAAGGCTTTTAATGTATGACGGAGATATTCATTAATTGGATCAATTTCACCTTTTAAGTCCATTTCAAGAATATTTATTAATAAATTCGTAATTCCATTTGAATTATTCGTCCAAAATAGCCACGATTTGTAATCATTGTTTTCGATGATAAGATTTGAATATTCAAGTTCAAAGCATGCTTTACTTTGCTCAGGCGTAAGAAATACTATGAATAATGGTTCATTTTCAGAGCGGTCCGATGCAATCGCCTTGTAATAATTAAGTAGCTGATCGTTTCGAGCTGATCCGGGCCGAATCTTATTCTCAATTATTATTCTTATTTTCTGAGAATCCAGTTTTGAATAAGCAATAATCTCAATGTCGATATCGTATCGCTGGTTATCATAATTATATGGAACTTCTAACTCTACATCAGCATAAATGAATTGAGATGCGAGCAATGTCTGAAGTTGAATTGCACGAGTATCAATGAAAAGAAGTTTAATAAATTCTCTGAAAAATCTATCGCCTAAGCCATGATCACGTTTTGTATCGAGAAGGTATCCTAACATCGCAGATATGCTTGGCTCATAAAGCCTGGATTTACCTTCTGTAAGAACATTGAAAATATTCATCAGCTATATGCCTTTTCCAGAGGTATAACGCCAGCGATGAGCGGATCGCCGAACGACGCCATCGGCAGAGTGAGGGTATCGATGCGCTTTGGGCGCGGGGCTTGCTCCGCAAGACCCGTGACCAGCATCGACGATCCGCTCAATCGCACAGTTAGATTTCTCTTGG
>JAKPPP010000312.1 GCA_029547265.1 Bacteroidota bacterium | reverse complement strand
AAGCGGAAATGCAAAAAAGAAAATAAGAATGAAAGAATCCTTAAATAGTTCTAAAGTAATCGTAGCACTCTTGATGCTTTCTGCATTGGCTTTGCCTGTACTGCTGAATGTATCTATTGCCTGTTGGATTGTTATTGCTTTAGTTCGTTTAGTAGTTCCTGAACAACGTAAGGCAATGATTTCATTATTTAAGAAGAATCGTTTGCTACAGATATTGCCAGCTTTGTACCTATTGCATGTTATCGGACTAATATGGACCGACAATTTAAAATATGCGGGCCTCGACCTTCAAATAAAGCTTACGTTATTGTTATTGCCTTTCGCCATAGGTACGAGTCAAATTACAAAGTCGGATCGAATTAATGTGCTCAAATCTTTTGTAGGAGGATGTATAATTGCATCCATTTATCTGCTCATTAATGCATTTAAATCGTTCTCTGCTACCAATAATGTACACGTATTCTTTTATACTGACTTATGTTCGGTATTAATGCATCCTACTTATTTAACGATGTACATCAATTTAGCCATCATCGTTCTTCTCTATTTAATTATTTCCGCAAAAGCAATAAGAACTCAATCGATATCTGCTATTGTTCTCTATTTTATGGTGCTTATGAGCATCCTTTTATCTGCTCGAACTGCCCAAGCTTCTATTGTAATTACTTCGATATTGTTTGTGTTAATGATGTTTAAATCATTCCAATTAAAATCATCGGGGATTGCCGTATCGGCGACAGTGATTTTGATGGCAATTCCTACCCATCTCCTTTTAACGAAATTAAACAATCGTTATACTCAAGTTGAAAATGCTATCGCAACTCCCACCCAAGAAGGCAAAGTTGAATATAACAGCACAACGGGAAGAATGGAAATCTGGAAAGAATCTTTCGAAGTATTGAAAGATAATTGGCTTTTAGGAACCGGCACCGGAGATATTAAAGATGAGTTGGTGAATACCTATAAAAGCCACGACTTTAAATACGGCTACGAAAAGCAGTTGAACACACATAATGAATATCTTCAAATTTGGTTATCGATAGGACTTATAGGGCTCATACTGATATTATTAGTACATCTGATCCCGGTAATTCAATTTAGAAGTTATCCCGATTTAATCTTCCCCATATTTATGATCATTTGTGGACTAAACGCTTTAACCGAAGCTACATTAGAAACACAACGTGGAGTATTGTTTTTCGCCTTCTTTTTTAGTTTGATGGCGGTTAACAGCAAAGCTTCCGAATGATTATTGTAATTTTGACCTAAATACCATTTAAAATGTCACTTATACCATTTGCTCCACCCCGTATCGATGATGAAATCATTAACGAAGTAGTTGCTACGCTAAAATCGGGTTGGATAACTACAGGACCAAGAACAAAGCAATTTGAGAAGAACCTTTCTGCTTATAACGGAAATGCCTCTACCCTATGCCTAAATTCTGCTACCGCGGGATTGGAAATTATGCTTCGTTGGTTTGGAGTAAAAGAAGGAGATGAAGTTATACTACCTGCTTATACTTACTCTGCTACTGCAAATGTTGTGGTTCATTGTGGAGCGACTCCGGTTTTGGTTGATACGAATGCCGATGATTTTAACATTAATGTAGATGCTATTCGCAAGGCAATTACTAAGAATACAAAAGTGATTATGCCTGTTGATTTTGCAGGTTATCCTTGTGATTACGACGCCATCAATGCTTTAGTAAACGAGGCATCAATAAAATCATTATTCAATGCTGAATCGGAAGAGCAAAAGAAATTGGGACGTATCATGATTTTGTCGGATGCCGCTCATTCTTTAGGTGGATTTTATAAAGGAAGAAGAACAGGAATATTAGCCGATGTAACAGTATTCTCGTTTCACGCAGTAAAGAACTTAACAACTGCTGAAGGTGGTGCAATAGCACTAAACTTCCCTGAGCCATTTAACAACGATGATATCTACAAGTACCTCTGTATTTATACACTTCACGGACAGAATAAAGATGCCTTAGCCAAAATGCAAAAAGGTAATTGGCGTTATGATATTATTGAAGCTGGTTTCAAATGCAACATGACTGATATTATGGCGGCAATCGGTTTAGTTGAATTGACGCGATACGATAACGATACGTTGGTAGTTCGTAAAGCAATTTGTGATAAATACGCTGCTAAGTTAAGCACATATTCATGGGCTGAAATACCTCCTCTAGCCTCTCAAAATGCAATCACTTCATATCATTTATTCCCTCTTAGAATTAAAGGAATAAGCGAAGAACAAAGAGATCAAATTATTCAAAAGATTTTTGATTTTGATGTAAGCGTGAATGTGCATTTCATTCCTCTTCCGATGCTTTCATTCTATAAAAACAGAGGATATAATATTTCAAACTATCCTGTTACTTTTAATAACTATAGTCGCGAAATATCTCTTCCTGTATTCTATAATCTTACTGACGAGATGGTTGATCGCGTTTTAAATGCCGTAATCAGTTCAGTAGAAGAAATCATTAATGCCAAGTAAGCATGATTAAGCGACTCTTCGACTTAGTAATTGCTTTGCCTTTATTGATTCTGGTGAGTCCGATTTTATTGGTAATTGCTGTTTTGATAAAACTAAATAGCAAAGGACCGATATTCTTCCTGCAACAGCGCGTAGGCTTAAATGGTGCCGATTTCTTTATTTATAAATTCAGAACTATGCAAATCGGGGCTGATAAAATGGGATTATTAACGGTCGGCGGACGTGATCCTCGCGTTACATCGGTAGGATACTTTTTAAGGAAGTATAAACTCGATGAGTTACCGCAATTAATCAATGTTGTGAATGGAACAATGAGTTTAGTAGGTCCTCGTCCCGAGGTAAGAAAATACGTCGACCTGTATAATTCCGACCAAAGGATGGTACTAAATGCCAAACCCGGAATTACCGACTACGCTTCTATTGAGTATGCAGACGAGAATAACCTTTTAGCATCAAGTGAAAATCCGGAGCGTACTTATATCGATGAAATTATGCCTGCTAAACTAAAGCTCAATATGAAATACATAGCTGAGCAAGGAGTAATTACTGATATTAAAATTATTTTTTCGACAGTAATGCGCGTTATACGTGGGCATTAAATAACGCAATCATCTGCGCCAGCTCATCTACTTTATCGGTATCACCTAATTTCTGATAAGAAAAAGAAAGATTTCTAATCATTCGCAAAATCATATCTCTATTCGAGCAAGGCAAATAATAACTCGATTGAGGCTCGAGATTTAATCGCTTTATAAACTGATCAATATCCGATTTCCCGAATACAGACCCTTTACTGAATGCATTAATATAAAAAAGCACTCTCGACATATCTACTAAGTCATTGTCGTCGTTTCCTAAATAAGCCAACACAAAATGCTCAGGTAAATTAACTCCATATATAGGTAATCCCAACGATTGAGCAATCGACATATAAACGATGCTTAAAGCTAAAGGATTTCCCTTCTTACTTTCCAATACAATATTCACAAAAGAATTCTGCGGAGCATGGTAATTGGCAGTGTTCCCGCTGAAATTATGATTTGTAAAGAAGATATGATTGAAAATATTAACGATTTCAAGAGCCGTTAGGTTTTCATTTAATTCAAGCCAAATCTCTTTTTTTATTCCCGCAACCTGTTGTTCTAACTTTTCAACATCCAGATCGGGATATTGGTATTTTGCAACTAAAATAGCACCGGCAAGCAAATCTTGATTTCCGGTATGAATCCAGAGCTTGATATCTTCAAGCAAAGTATCGAACTGAATTTTGTGAACGATATGCTCGATTCTACGCTGTAATAATGCATCAAAAGCATGCGACCAAGCATCCTCTAACAAAGGAATCACTTCCCTTCCCAAGCTTACCAAACGCTCTTCTATATGAATATAAACCTCCTTATCAGAATCGTCTAAGAGACTAATAAGAGCCTTTACTTCATTATCGTTTAATTGCTGATCCATGATTGCAATTTTACGCACTTAAGCCGTTTATATAAGAAGTACTATCCCCTAATTTTCAACTAATGAATGTTAGCGACGGTGAAAGTCGAATAATTGACCAGATTAATTTCTTAAAATTTAGCACTTCTATCATATTGCAAATAATTGTATATCAGTGCAATGTGAAATTATTTAAGTGTATTCCTTGTGATTTTCAGCATTTAAAATGGCAATTAAAATGTAATGTTTGACGAAAAAAAGATGGAACCACAGCCAATATTAGGCGTTACAATACCTGTTGTTATCACAGATATGAATAAGAATAATCAAGAAATGCAACTTCCTGCTCATGTGCAAGAGAAGTTTGAAGAAGAGATCAGGGTAGAAATCATCCGTCAACAAACGGAAGAAGATCTAAAGAGCAATCCTGTTTACCAGGAGTTCTTTAATCAGTTTAACCCTCACTCGGTTGAATCATTTATAAAAAATTACGCTCGTCGAAAAGCTTTATACATAACACGCGGTCAGGAATATTTAAATCTGCAAGAGCAAAGCGATTTGAAATATAAAATGATGGCAGAAGAAGCTCTTTGGGCAATTCAACAAAAGAAATTGTTTAATCTTCAATGCCAATGGCGTGCTGACCAAATCCGTTTAAAAGGTGTTGAGCATAGTACTCAGTTCTTATCCTTAGCGGCCAACATTCAACATTGTCCTTATATCAGTCCTGTTAGTCGTGCTGAGTTAGACTTATATGTTCAGTTCCTTAAATCAGGGAATGCGCGTCAAGTTTTCGGATTCGATAATTGGCAAGATTACGAAGCATTTAAAACAGAAGCAGACTCAGGATATATCCCGGGAATCGATTCAACTAACGATGAACATATGCCTGCTTGGTATCGTTTTTACGATGAACATATGGGGACTACACATCTGATGGATCTTCCTGATTTCAGAGGTGAAAAAGAGAACAGATATCGTTCAATTGCTCGTCAAAAGCAACTTGAAAATATCCGTCGACAAGAAACTAAAAAACTAAATGATAGCCGTCCTTTTATCAGCATTTTCGATGTGACTTTAGTTGAATCTTTCGTAAAGAAATTCGAGGATAAGAAAACATTGAAGTATTGCAGAGCCGTTGAAAGTTTCCAACTTCAAATGGATGAGCAAATTGAATTAGAAGATGCTATTGAAACGCTCCGCTCTGCAGGTACTAAAGTATCAATCAAAGCGAATGCCGATTGGAAAGAAGCTGTAATTGATGCAGCGCGTCAATGGGAATTAACTCAAATTGCTGAAGCTCTACCATCAGTTCATCAAGAGTATGCTTTCCGCATGGAAAACGGGATTAATTTCCCTCAAAGTTTAGTAGATAAAAAACGTGAAGAATATGCTTTTACACTTTGTGAAATGGCGAAGCAGCAAATTCTCGACGGAAGAAGAATATTAGGTGAACCGGAAGATATGAAATTCTGATTCATAAAGAGTCCAACCAACGCATCCGTAAACTGATGCGCGAGGGGGGAGCCGGCGACGGTTTCCCCTTTCTTTTTTTATTCTAGGTCGAGCACAATTTTTATGCTCCTTGTTAATTTTAACGACTGACTCAATGATAGGCCACCAACCTTTTTAATAAAGCGCTTATTATCGATAGCTCGTATTTGGTCAACTATAATATCACATGGTTCTTTAATCGTTGCCTTTGGCAAATGAATTCTTAATATTTCTGCTTCAGGTAGAATTTTAGAGGTAATCGGACATATAATTGTACTCGGATGATCACCATTTAATAAATCAGTTTGTACAATAACTACGGGCCTGATTTTACCCGGCTCGGTTCCCATCCTAGGATTTAAATCGGCTAACCAAATGTCAAATTTCTTAATTCTCATTGGCTATTTTTTCGAATTCCGCTAAAACTTCCATCGAGTTTTTAGCAACTATTCTCGACTCTTTTTGAAGTTGTTTCTTTAACATCTTTTTTTCGTTGAACTTATTGTAAATTCTTAAGGCATCATTAATATATCTGTTCCTGGCAACATTAAGTTTGGAGGATATTGATTCAGTGCTCTCGAAGATGTCGTCATCTAGTTTTAAAGAAAGTGTTTTCATATTCCTGATTT
>JAKPPP010000226.1 GCA_029547265.1 Bacteroidota bacterium | reverse complement strand
CGATTCGTAAATTATTGTTAATCGACAATACCATTTTCCATCCTAAGTTTAGATAGGAAGAGATTTGTGCTTCGTTAGCTTCATATACCACTAAAGCATTGTTGCTGTCACTAGGAGCCTCTATAGTATTATTGCTGCTGTATTTTAATATACTCTTATTTCCTTGCTGATTAATCTTTAAATCGAATCCACCTGAATTATCAATTTTTTCTAATGAGATTCCGCTATAAACTAAATACTCAATGAAATCATTGTAGATAGTATTAAGCATTTCAGCTTTTTGTTGTTCGTCGGGGCGTTTAGGAAAATCCTGTTTTATCACTTTAGCAGGAGCACCTGCAGCAAGCGAATTCGAAGGAATATCACTGCTGATTAATGAATTTGCTCCAATAACAACATTGTCGCCTATAGTAACTCCCGGCATTAAAAATACACGCCAAGGAAGCCAAACTTTTTTACCTAATGTGATAGGAGCAAATTTAACGGGATATCCTTCCAGTTGATTATTCCATGATCCATGTGTGAAAAACAAACAGTGACCACCTACTCCTGAATCGTCGTCAATTTTAATTGGTAGAGTAGGATTAAGGTAACTGAGTTGCATAATGATTGTGCGTTTGCCAAGGTGCAAAGAACTATGTGGCGTTTTCATTCCGCCAATAAATACTTGTTCATTTATGCGCGCATCATCATCAATAAATAATTTCTCGGTGTCGATTACCGACATTGATCCGATCTTTACAAATCGACGAATATCAATTTCTTTTGATCTGATCATTGTGAGGAATCCGATTTTCACTCCGTCACCAATTGATACGTTTTTTCCTATGATAACCGCGCCTAAACTGATGGATACATTCTTTCCAATTTTGTAGCCCTTCATTCTGTAATATGCTTTCTTCAGAGGAGAAGGGAGCATTCCTACAAATAATAATTGGAGTACCGGAATTCGTTCTTTCTTAACAAGCATGGCTTATTTTTTTGTACTGATCATTTTCTTAACCACATTTTTAGTTGATTGCAATATCAACTCTTTTCCCCATCCTGCAATATTATCATGCCATCGCTGAGGATGGATGTTCATCATTATTTGATTTGATAACATTCCTGATTTCAACTGGTCAATAAGGTTGCGTGTAGATGAAATATTCGCCTGCAAGCCATCAACTTTGTCGCGTATAGAATAGCTGCTGCCGTTCCAATGACGAGATGTATCAGTAATGTATAACATCTTGTTGAAGTCTGTATCGAAATAAGGTTCAGCAATGATGTTTGATGATTTATAATCGTATTTATCCCAAATTTTTCTGTTGTCCCATTTAGACATCGGACTACCATGCATGCAAATTGTTTTTACAGGATAGTACTTTCTGAAATATTCTAAATTACTTATGAATTGCTCATAAGCTTTTTCATAATTACCATGACAAAGCGCTAAGTCTTCATAGTGGTAGCCGATTTCATGTCCCATGGCTGCAATTTTCTCTATCGCATCCGGAACATTACTTTGTTTGACTATTCTGAAATAATAAACGCCTCGTCCTCCCAATGACTTTTCGATTTCAGCTGTTCTTACTGAGTTGTAAGGCAGGTCATCTACATCGTGACGAAGAATGTAAACTTTGTTATTAGTGATTTCTCCTCGTACAAAATTCTCATAAGCAGAAAGAGTATATCCTTTCTGTAAAGCCGTTTCCAGCAGTTCGGTATATATCTTAAGTGTGAAATCGCGTTCCATTTATTTTCTCGTATCAGCTGTTGTTATCTCTGTAAGTGCTGCTGCCATCCATGCATTTGACCATCTCATAAACGATGTTTTAGTTATTCTATTCGAGAATTTTCTGAAATAGAAATATCCTTGTTGGTCTTGCATATTTTGAATGGTCCATTCGGCACATTTCTTAGCCATTTCTATTTCATTGAATCTGCATAAAGTTAGGATTGATTGTCCGGCTGCTGTACAATCGGCAGGCCAAGCTTCCTTGTCATAGAATTTAGGTTGTCCCGATTTCTCAAAGAAATTCAGTTTGTAAAATTCTAATCCTTTGTTCAATTGTTCTTGAAATGTGTTGTCGTTACATAACTTCGTGTATGCTTCTAAGCAATCGAGATTATATCCTGTGTGATAATTGTCGATCCATGTTCCTGCTTTGCTATTAGAGTAAATCCAAGCTCCGTCACTTCGTTGATGTTTCATTACCCAAGCAACAGCAGATCGTGATTGTGTTTTGAAGTTTTCTTGTTTTGTTAAATCATAACCTTGAGCAAGGAGTCTAGCTCCTTTCAT
>JAKPPP010000307.1 GCA_029547265.1 Bacteroidota bacterium | reverse complement strand
GGCGTATATACACCAACGTTATTCGAAGATAAAAATACATTGCAACAATAATGGATGCGAAATCAATTGCTGAAAAAGTAGTCGGTAAAATGTTCGATAACGATTGGTTTAGCCAATGGTTAGGTATAGAACGTGTATTAGTTGAACCGGGAAAGTGTATTCTTCGAATGAAAATTCGTAAAGAGATGCTCAACGGATTTGCAATTGCTCATGGAGGAATTACTTATTCTCTTGCCGATAGCGCTTTAGCTTTTGCTTCGAATTCTCATGGACGCCAGAGTGTTTCTGTAGAGACTTCCATTTCTCATACAGTGGCATTGAAAGAAGGTGACGAGATTACTGCAACCGCAGAAGAGCAAAGTTTAACAAACAAAATCGGGATTTATATTATCACAGTTAGAAATACTAGTGGAGCAACTGTTGCTTTATTCAAGGGCGTTGTTTATCGCACTTCTAAAGAATGGTTCCCGCAAGATAAATAGAATATGAAAAACGCATATATTGTAAATGGTGTACGTACACCGATTGGAAATTTTGGAGGCGCATTGTCGCCTGTTCGTGCTGATGATTTAGCTGCACTTGTACTACGTAAGTTAATGGAGAAAAACAGCAATGTTGATCCTGCGTTAATTACTGATGTTATTTTAGGATGCGCTAATCAAGCCGGAGAAGATAATAGAAATGTTGCGAGGATGGCTGTGCTCTTAGCCGGATTACCTTACTCTGTTCCGGGAGAAACAGTAAATAGATTATGTGCAAGTGGACTATCAGCAGCAGCAGCAGCTGGAAGATCTATTATGGTGGGTGATGCTGATCTGATGATTGCAGGTGGAGTAGAGCACATGACTCGTGGTCCTTGGATTATTTCAAAAACCAGCACCCCTTATGGTCGTGATGCGCAAATGTTCGATTCTAGTTTCGGATGGCGATTTGTGAATCCGCTCATGAAAGAAAAATACGGAGTAGATGCAATGGGTGAAACAGCCGAAAATTTAGCATTTCGTGATACTATTTCTCGAGAAGATCAAGATAAATTTGCATTGTGGTCGCAACAGAAAGCAGTAGCTGCTCAAAAAGCTGGAATTTTCGAGAACGAAATTGTGGCTGTTGAAATACCTCAGAAAAAAGGTGATGCTGTTTTATTTACTCAAGACGAATTTATAAAGCCTGCAACTACCTTAGAAGGATTAGCAAAATTGAAAACTAGTTTTCGTAAAGACGGTACCGTTACTGCTGGGAATGCTTCCGGATTGAACGATGGTGCTGCAGCTATACTTCTAGCATCTGATGAGGGATTGAAAAAAAATAATTTAAAACCTTTAGCTCGAATTGTTTCTACAGGAATTGCAGGAGTTGAACCTCGTATTATGGGGATTGGTCCGGTAGAGGCTGCTAATATTGCTTTAAAGAAAGCAGGAATTAATTGGGATAAAGTTGATTTACTGGAATTAAATGAAGCATTTGCAGCTCAGAGTTTGGCTTGTATTCGCAGTTGGGGACTCGACGATAATGATGCTCGTATTAATCCGAATGGAGGAGCTATCGCATTAGGACATCCTTTAGGAATGAGCGGAGCAAGAATTCTAATGTCGGCCGCTATGCACTTGAATGAAACTAATAAACGTTATGCTGTAGTTACGATGTGTATTGGAGTAGGGCAGGGATATGCTATGGTGATCGAAAAGGCTTAAGTTAAATTACAATAAAATAAAAAGGAGGAATCGACTTTGTCGTTCCTCCTTTTTTATTTGTAAAGGGAATTTTTTATTTTAACATCATTGCCGGTTGGTGAATAGAAACATTTTCTAATGGTAAGCTAAAGCAGAATGATGATCCTTGTCCTACAGTACTTGTCATCCAAATTGATCCACCATGTGCTTCAATAACTTTCTTCGCAATGGTAAGTCCAAGTCCGGTGCTTTTTTCACCATTTGTACTCTTAACGCTCGTTTTGCTGAATGGTAAAAATAAATTCGCTTGTTCGGCAATTGGAATACCTTGGCCTTGATCTTTCACAGTTACCACGATCGAGTCGTGTTGTAAGTCGGCATTAATCTCAACATGTGTTCCTTTATGCGAATACTTTATTGCATTCGAGATTAAATTGCTTAATACTTGTTGAATTTGCATCGCATCGAAACTAGATTTCGGAAGTTTGTCGGCAATGCTATATTCTAAACTAATTTCTTTTTTGTCGGCAGCTAATTTGTTTTCGCTTATACTTTGTTGAATGATATCTGTAATTAAACCTTGCTGTAATTGAAGCTCCATTGATCCTGACTCGATTTTAGAGACATCCAAAAGGTTGTTTAATAAATCAAGCATATGACGACCCGAATTAATAATTACTTCGAGGTAGTTTTTATGTTCGGGAGAAAGGTTGTTGTTGCTTTCTTGCTCTATGAAACTAGCCAAGGTGAGGATGTTGCCTAAAGGATTTCTTAAATCGTGAGAAGCAACACCTAGAAAATAATTTTTCTCGTCGTTTAGCTTAGCTAACTCGATATTTTTTTGTTCAAGTTCTTTTTGCTGAGTATAAAACTTTAATAGTGTATCAACTTTTGCTTTGGTGATATCGATATCTAAAGGCTTGAATAAATAATCTATCGCACCTTCAGATAATCCCTGAAGCATGTATTTCTTTTCTTTGCTGATGGCAGTTACAAAAATGATTGGTGTCTTCTTAGTTCTCTTTGTTGATTTCAACATATGAGCAACTTCAAAGCCATCCATGTCAGGCATCTGTACATCAAGCATTATTAATGACAAATCTTCACTAAAAGCTATTTTTAGTGCTTCTTCACCTGAATTGGCTTTCAGGATGATTCTGTCATCTTCGGCTAACATACTCTCTAAAGAGTAGAGGTTTTCCGGTCGATCGTCTACTAATAATATCTTGTGCATGTGGCTGTGTTTGTGTAATGGTAAAAGTACTGAGGGGGAGCAATCTTTTTCTTTGATTTTTTGCAATTTCTTACACTATTCTATCTTTTTGTAGATCTTGTTTTTCTTATCAAGAACTTCAAGCTTACTCGTTATTTCCAGATTGTGAATCGATTCTTGTTTGCCAATAGCTAATATGCCACCGGTATGCAAAGAATCGTACAAGTCTTTCGTTATTTTCTCTTTAGCCTTATCGTTATAATACATTAACATATTACGACAGATGATTACATCGAACTTTGTGAACTTTGAGTCGCTTCCAAGAACATGTCTTGAGAAACGGATTTTATCGTATAGTTTTTGTCGGATTACAAACGAATTTGCAGAAGAAATTACATGTTCTCTTACAGATCCTTTTCCTCCGGATGCTCTAAATAGGGATTGAACCTCATGCAAATTTTTGCAGTTTAAAGATCCCGATCGAGCTGTTAATATAGATTCATGGCTTATATCAGTTCCTAATAATTTGAAATCGATATGATTCATTCTGCTTTCCATAAGCATGGCCATTGAATAAACTTCACTGCCGTCGGAACATCCCGGATGCCAAATTTTCAGAATTCCGGCATTGTTGTATTGTTCGGATATTTGATTAATGAGTGAATTAAAGAAATCATGGTCACGGAACAACGATGTCACGTGAACAGGAATCTCTTCTTCTAAATAGTGATTAAATTCTCCGCTATTTATTATTAGGTCTTTGAATTGTCGCGCACTAAAAATCCCTTTACGCATCGCAATTAATTTCAACCTTCGGTCAATAAACGATGGTTTATAACCCGACAAATCTATCTTGTAGATATTCTTGGCTATAGAGATGATCTCGTCGTTTAAATAACTTTGTTTCATTACCCGAAGAATGAATTAAGGACTTTTATTAACTGATTGTTGTCTACAGGTTTTGTGATATAATCGTTCATCCCGGCTTCAATACATATCTCGCGATCACCAACCATGGCTTTTGCTGTAAGAGCAACAATTGGTAAGTTTTTCAGATTGTCAATTTTTCGAATATTTCTAGTTGCTTCATATCCGTCCATTTCCGGCATCATTACATCCATTAATACTAGATCTACTATGTTAGTTTTTAACATTTCAATAGCTTCAAGACCATTCTCGGCAGAGATGATTTCAATGTCGAATCCTTCTAGCATCGATGATAGAGCATAGATATTTCTGGTGTCGTCATCAACAACCAATACTTTTTTTCCATGAAGACTATCAGTATTCGATATTTCAGTTATTTGGTTTGATTTTCTGCTGTTTTGTTCTTTTACTGACTTTAAGAAAAGTTGAGTTTCTTCTAAAAGGCTTTCCATTTTCTCCGGATTCTTTTTGATATATGAACTCGCATATTCGCTTAACGTTTTCTTGTCTGAATCATCAAGGTCTTTTGAGCTGTATACAATTACCGGTAGATGTGAAAGTTTAGCATCTTCCTTGATTTCTTTAAGTAAGGTAATTCCGTCAGAGTCGGGTAGGTTCAAATCCAAAATAATACAGTCGTAAGTTCCTGTCTTTACTTGGTTGATTCCTTCCATACCTGTCAATGCAATTTGACAAGATATGTTTTGCTTTTGCAACAAGTGCTTAATTAATGCGCTTTGCTCTTCACTGTCTTCTATTACCAATACATTGTTAAATGCTTTATTGGAACTTGTAGTAAGTGATTCGAATATCTTCTTTAAGGAAGCAGGTTGAACCGGTTTTTCGATCCACGACTGAATTGGTAATTGCTCTTTTACCGAAGAAGCTTTGGTTGCACTAATAATGTGTACAGGTATTGATGCCAGGTCTTTGTTGGCTTTTAGGTTTTTCAATACATTATATCCATCCATTCCCGGAATACTCATGTCGAGCAAAATACAATCAGGTTTCATTTGTGTAGCATACATTAATCCTGTATCTCCTCTATGACAAACTACCGTTCTATATCCTTCTTCTAAAGCATGTTTTTCTAATATGCTTGCAAAGATTTCATCGTCTTCTATAATAAGAAGATGTTTGTTGTTATTGTTATCGTTTGATATAAACGTTTCTTCAAATATTTCATCCGCTTCTTCAAATCCTGTAGGGATAATTACCGTGAATTTGCTTCCTTGATTCGGCTCACTTTCAAGTGTAATATTGCCTCCTAAAAGCAATGCCAACTCTCTACTAATGCTTAATCCTAATCCTGTTCCACCATATTTCCTGCTAATACTTCCATCAACTTGTTTGAATGATTCGAAGATTAATTGCTGTTTGTCTTGCGGAATTCCTATCCCATTATCAACTACACTGAAAGAAATTTTGTTGTCAGGAAGTGATTTAATATCTAAACTTACTGTTCCCGATTTCTTTGTGAATTTAAAGGCATTTGACAGTAAGTTCTTTAATATTTGTGATAATCGCAGATTGTCAGTTTTGATTTTTTTGTTGGCCTTGGTATAGTCGTTCACATTAAAGCAAATGTCTTTTTCTTGAGCTACTTGATTAAACATCGTCTCAAGATCTTTCGATAATTCACTTACATTGTGATCTTCAATTTCAAGTTCTATTCTTCCCGCTTCAATTTTTGATAAGTCGAGAATGTCATTGATTAGATTTAATAAATCACTTCCGGATTTGTTTACTACTCGTGCAAATTCCGTTTGCTTGTCGTTGAGATTTTTGTCTTTGTTTTCTGATAGAAGTCGTGAAAGGATGATAATGCTATTTAAAGGCGTTCTCAATTCATGACTCATATTGGCAAGGAATTCCGATTTGAATCTACTTGATTGCTCAAGTTGTTCTGCCTTCTGTGCTAATATTAATCTTGCTCGCTCCAGTTCTTTATTTTTCTCAACAATTGCATTGTTTTTTTGCTCTAATAATAAGGCCTTCGATGTTAAATCGTGGTTCATATTTTCGAGTTGCAACTTTTGCTTTTTCAAAATATCTTGCGATAGTTGAATTTCCCAACTTTGTTTGTTTAGTTCTTCAATTGTCTCGTGAAGTTCTTTGTCGCGAGTTTGTAATTGAATATTTAACTTTTGAGCATGCTGAAGTAGCACTTTCAATTGTTGTTCTGATTGCTTTCGTGGTGTTATGTCAATACCAATTAAAATGTACTTCTGTAATTCACCTGCTTCATCTAGCAATGGAGTAACAGAAAGATGAATCCAAAATGGTTCTTTGGTTTTTTTGTATTGAATAAACTCGAATTCAAACGATTTTTTTGTTTGAAGTAATTCGTTGAATTTATTGGAGTTATTGTGTTCTGTTAAATTTCCTT
Source organism: Bacteroidota bacterium (assembly GCA_029547265.1). Lineage (GTDB taxonomy): Bacteria > Bacteroidota > Bacteroidia > AKYH767-A > OLB10 > CAINEC01. Next base: position 1,272 of record JAKPPP010000307.1, on the reverse strand, counting down.
TAAGATTAAGTAAAGGATTTTTACCCAATGTTTCTTCTCCGTTATAACCTGACATTTTGTAATAACCGTTGTTTGCATAAACTGCATTCTTGTCTTTGTCAAGTATAAGTACTGCATATTGTGTGTTGCTTGCAACCAAAGCCAGCATTTCATTTTCTACTAAACTGTCTTTAAGTTGAGCTTCTTTTATTTTTTGGTCTGTAATATTTCTCGAGTGAACAATCGCACCGATCGGACTTTCATTGCTGTAAGAAGGACTAAATGTAAATTCTGATATTAGTATTTTACCTCCAATTGATAATTCAACTTCAACTGTGAAGTTTTCACCGGAAAATGCTCTGTCGTAATAGGATTTCCATTTGTTAATGTTCTCTTCGTTATTCCCTTCTATTTGTGCTACAAAATTGAATATTGAATCACCTTTTTTGGGTGAAATATTAAATCTTCTTAATGTGTTGTTTTGGAATGCAGGATTGAAGTTGATTAAATTGTAATTTAAATCAACCTGCCATAATGTATCCGGAATATTTCCTAAAATGGATTTTAAATCTGAACTGTGTTGCTCGATCGATTGAGTAGCTTTCTCAATTTGATTGAAATAGTAGTAAATAAAATAAAGTGTAACTAATAATGCAACTACAGCAGAGTAATTATAGTGTAAAGCAAAATTTTCTGATGTAGTTATCGGCGTTGCAAGATTTTTGACGTATGATGTTTCGCCTAAGATCATTGCAATAACAGGAAGCGATATAAATGCTAAAATGTGTTTTCGTTCTCCATTTCTAAAAATAATTAATGAGCTTGCTGCTATTGGGAAATAAAAGAAAATATTTCCACCTCCGGGACCTAAATAGATGTTTTCATAAAAGGCATTGAATGTAGTTGTAACCGATAGTAACATCTTACCTAATAAAATAAAATCCTTTTTAATTATTAGGTATATGACAAAAAGTGATACTAAGTATAAACTAGAGCTTATTGTCAATATGGTTAATCCGTTGATTGCATAAAATAAAATTGCAGCCGCCGTTATAATTGATGATATCCCTATTAATTGTTTTATGATCTGTAATGACGAATCCTTTTCCTTTTCGGAAACTGCATTAGTAATAATCATACCGTTTTTTAATGCTGTTTTGTTTTGAGAAAACATAATTTGGTTGGGTCTTGTAGTCCCGTTCTTACGTTCTCAATTGCCTTAGGTTAGAGGAAAACAGGTATTTTTTTGTAAGTTTTATTTGCCTTTTTCAAATAAAAATCGAAGAATTTGAA
>JAKPPP010000273.1 GCA_029547265.1 Bacteroidota bacterium | reverse complement strand
GGTTTGGCACCTCGATGTCGGCTCGTCACATCCTGGGGCTGGAGAAGGTCCCAAGGGTTCGGCTGTTCGCCGATTAAAGTGGCACGCGAGCTGGGTTCAGAACGTCGTGAGACAGTTCGGTCCCTATCTGTTGTGGGCGCTAGAAGATTGAGAGGGCCTGACTCTAGTACGAGAGGACCGAGTCGGACGAACCTCTTGTGTACCTGTTGTGGCGCCAGCTGCAGCGCAGGGTAGCGATGTTCGGTTAAGATAAGCGCTGAAAGCATCTAAGCACGAAACTTGCCTCAAGATGAGTCTTCTTTATAAGGGTCGTCGAAGACTACGACGTTGATAGGCTATAGGTGTAAAGGCAGTAATGTCAAAGCCAAGTAGTACTAATTGCCCGTAAACTTTTTGATCAATCAAATTAATCAAGTGTATTTTCTTTCAATCCCTGTCTGCTTCTTCTTTATGAAGTTGTTAAAATATTATGGTGATTATAGCATCGGTGTCCACCTCTTCCCATTCCGAACAGAGAAGTTAAGCCCGATTGCGCAAATGGTACTAGAGTAACATCTGGGAGAGTATGTCGTCGCCGTATCATTGAAAATGCCCCGCTTGTCGGGGCATTTTCTTTTTGTATACTTTCGTAATTATACCGGTTCTTCCGGTTTCTATTTATGCGCATGTTGAAGGTTCTATACAATTCATTGGGCTTCTTGGCTATATTGCTTTTTTCTGATATAGCTTCTGCTGCGTCTTTTCCAATTTCTCCTCCCGATTCTTCATTCTTTAATCCCGATAATTATCGTAGCTATTGTTCGTTGAACGCATATGCTAAGTATGATAATGTGGCTTCTCGTTTTAATTTTACTACTCCACAACCTTCACTTGATTTCGATTTCGGCTTGCCTTCTCGTAAATCTCCTTTTTCTCCTCTAGCTCATGCCGGTGAATTGAAGGATTCTCTTAAGGCTGTTTCTAAATTGTATTTTTCTTTAGGTACTAAGCGTGAACAAACATTATTCCTTGATCATATTCAACGCCTTTCTAAAAGCGTTCGTCTTTTTGTTAATTACCATAATTTAGTTTCTGAGGGTTTCTATAAGAATTCTTTCGCTCGGAATAAGAATTTCGTTATCGGTGCCGATATGAATTCTCGTGCCTTTGATTGCATAGGTTCTTTCGGTATCCATAAAAGTGAATTCAATGAGTTTGGTGGCATTAACGACTCTTCTGATATCGAAGGATTAGCTAAAGGTGACCTCGCTCAATTAGGTGTATTCCTTAGCGGTGATAAGCGCGTGAATAAGGAATCTGTTTTTTCTTATTCTCAACGTGTTCTGTTATATGGCGATAAAATCAATTTAGCAGGTATTAATGTTAACCTGAATTCTTCTTTCAATTACTTAGTTTCTAAATCTTCTTATACAGGAGAAGGAGCTTCTTCTTTTTATGATGCTGTTTTACTCGATTCTTCCGCAACCAATGATACCGTAGGGTATAAGGGTAATGTGTTTTCTTCCGATTTGTCTGTTTCTTATCACGGCGTTTCTCTTTTTGCCGGTTCTAAGTATTCTTCAACTTCTACAAGAGTAATGGATGCATCATCCGATTTTGATGATGTAATTCCTTTTGCCGGTATTTCTTTTAAAAGAGATTCTATTTCCGCTAACATTGATTATTCTCGCGTCGTTTCTGATTCTTATCGAAATAATTCTTCGTTATTAATTCTGAATGCTTTCGCGGCATTGAATTCTTCAATTATCAATTCCTTAAACCTCGACTTAAGTTCAGCTTCTTTGCCGGCTCCTTTCTTGTTTTACGGATTTAGTTCGAACCACTTCGCATGGAAAAATGCTTTTTCTGATTTTACAACCATTAACAAGGCTTCTGTATCGTTGTCGGCTTTTAAAAAGTCTATTGTTCTTTCTGGAACCTTTTCGAATTATAAGAATCGTTATTTCTTGAATGAATCCAGTGTGCCTGTTATGTCTATTTCTAATGAGTCTGTTTCTTCAGTAACATTGGCAATTTTTAAGTCGTTTGGAGATGTTTATATTTCCGGAATTGGTTCCTTTAATTCTTCCGATAGTAAATATCTTCCGGTTCCGGATTGGCAATCGGAGTTGCGCGTTTCGTGGAAACATAATTTCTTTAAATCCGCTTTAAAGGCCGAATTCGGTGTGAGTGGGGTTTATACTGATTCTTGGTTGGCACCGGCATATAATTCTGCTCTCGGAAATTATTATTTGCAGTATGATGTAAAATCTGAGGGCTATCCTGTCCTAAATGTTTTTGCAAACTTGGGAATCGCCTCAGCTACTCTTTTCTTGAAAATGGAGCGCTTGAATTATGGATTTTCTGATTCTGCTTATTATTTACATCCCGGTTATCCAGCACCGCCACGTACTATCAAATTCGGGGTGTTTTGGAACCTGAAAAATTGATTTTGTAATGCTTGTGTGACTTTTACACTTGCTTTCAGCTTCATTTTGTCGTTACTTGCATCCCAAATATCATCGTATGAAACCTATCTTATCGTTATTGGTAGGGTTGACCGCTCTTTCTTTGTCTAATTCCGCGTTCTCTCAGTCTCCTAATTCAAGAGTAATTAATGATCCTCGTTTGAATACTCCGGCTATCATTGCCTTCCCAGGTAAAGAGGTGACTATAGGCAATGATGATCTCTTTGCCTTGGTGAATTCAGGTTACCCTGATTGTCGTTTTTCTATAATCAATACTGTTAGTGATGATATCGGCTTTTCTCACAGCCGTTTCAAAGAGTATTATAAAGGTGTTGAGGTGATTGATGGTGAATACTTAATTCATCGTAAAGGTTCCTCTGTTGCTTCAATGAATGGGAAGTTTTATCCCCTTTCTGAACTGTCAGTCATTCCAAAATTGAATGAAGCTACAGCCCTTTCCGCTGCTTTGAGTGATATTAACGCTGAGAAGTATAAATGGCAAATGCCTGAGGAGGAGCAATGGCTGCAAACCGCAAAAGCAAATCCTAAAGCAACGTGGAAGCCTAAAGGTTCGTTGGTGATTATCCCCGATTTGTTCCTTGAAAAAAATGGGGCAAAATCGGAGAGTGTTAATTCTAAAAAAATAAAATCTTCTTCTTTCCATTTGGCTTGGAAGTTTGATGTTTATGCCGATAGCCCCCTTGGTAGATATAATATTTACGTAGACGCTACTACCGGTAAAGTTTTATTTAAAGAAAATCGTATCTGTACAACTTCTGTTACAGGAACCGCCGTAACTAAGTATTCAGGTACACAGCAAATTACTACTGATAGTGTTTCTCCCGGAGTGTATAATCTTCGTGATATGACTCGAGCTTCAGGAGTGGTAACCTATAACCTCGCAAAAGGTACTAACTACGGCACAGCAACTGTTTTTACTGATACCGATAATTTATGGAATACAACAACTAACCAAGATGATGCAGCAAACGATGCGCATTTTGGGGCAGAGAAAACTTACGATTACTATTTGTCAGTACATGGAAGAAATTCGTATGATAATGCAGGAGGAAATTTGTTGTCCTACGTGCATTATTCAACGAATTATAATAATGCATTTTGGGATGGAATTCGCATGACATATGGTGATGGAAATGGAGTTACATTCTCTCCTTTAACAGAATTGGATATCTGCGGACATGAACTATCTCATGGCGTAACTGAGTATTCTTCTAACTTAACTTATTCATACGAATCAGGTGCATTGAATGAAGCATTCAGTGATATCTTTGGTGTTACCATCGATTTTTATGCTAACGGAAATAATGCTGATTGGTTAATCGGTAATAAATCGTATACGCCGGCAACTCCTAATGATGCTTTGCGTTTCATGAACAATCCTAATCAAGGCGGACAACCTGATACTTATAAAGGAACTAACTGGACGCTAAGTTCAGCCGATAATGGTGGAGTACATACTAACTCAGGAGTACTTAATTATTGGTATTATTTATTGAGTCAAGGTGGTTCGGGTACGAACGATAAAGGATTTGTTTTTAATGTAACCGGAATAGGTATCAACAAAGCAAGAATGATTGCTTATAGAACAAATGCATTTTATTTAACAAGTGGTTCTCAGTATGTAGATGCAGGTGTGTTTTCTATTCAAGCAGCAAACGATATTTATGGTATGTGTAGTACAGAATCTTTTGCTGTGAAAAATGCTTGGGATGCTGTAGGAATTACAGGCCTAAATATTTTATCAGGAACTTCGGCAACAGCAGGTACTGTTTGTTCTGGCAGCAATCTGCAATTGAATGCTGCAGGAGGAAATACTTATAGCTGGACCGGACCGGGAGGATTTACTTCAACTTCTCAAAATCCTATTATCAATAATTTTACAGGAGCAAATGCTGGAACTTACACTTGTGTAGTTACTTACTTGCCGGGATGTAGCGCAACAAATACTGCAGTAGCTTCAATTAAACCTTTACCCACAGTTTCTGTTTCAGGAGCGGGAACTGTTTGTCAAGGAAGTTCCCTTTCGTTAACAGGTACAGCAACCTCAGGTGGAGGCAATAGTGGATTAAATTCAACACCGTTAGCTATTCCGGATAATCCTAGTCCTGCAGTAACTTCTTCAATTTTTATTGATAATGCAGGCCTTGCTAATTCTGTTGTGTCAGTTAAAATTGATAGCCTTACTCACACTTGGATGTCAGATGTGAAAGCTGAATTAATCGCACCTAATGGATCAAGTATTATTATTGTTACAGGTGTAGGTTCTTCCGGCGATGGATTTATCAATACAGTATTTTCTTCTACTTCAACAACTGCAATAACAGGAACATGGCCGTTTACCGGTACATTTAAGCCAAATCAAAGTTTTTCTCTCTTAACCGGATCGGGTAGTGGAGAGTGGAAACTGCGTTTAACTGATTTAGTTGGCTCTGACGTTGGTACTTTATGGAAATGGTCGTTAGTACTTGCTCCTAGCAATGCTGTGACTTCTGTCTGGACGCCGGCAATCGGATTGTCTACTTCAACAGGATTATCTACTGTTGCGACTCCTTCTACTACAACTTCGTATATGCTTACCGTTAGTAATACTGCAGGTTGTACAGCAACAGCTACTGCCAATGTTAATGTGAATATTCCACATGCAATAAATCTTAAAAACAATAATCCTTACAATGTTTGTCCTTCGAGTCCTGTGACATTAAATGCAGGAGCCGGTTCATCATATTTGTGGAATACAGGAGCTACAACTCCTTCTATCAATGTAACTAGTTCGGGAAATTATTGGGTGAATGTCGACAACTGTTCTAATAGCGATACCGCTGTTGTAGTTCAATATGCAAATAATCCTCTGGGTCAGTTGAAAATAATTTTACAAGGGTTCTATGCGGGTAATGGACTAATGACACCTGTATTGTATAATTCGGGGTTGTCTGCTAATAATACTGATTGCGATTCTGTAACAGTAGAAATTAGAAATAACACCTCTCCGTTTGCAATCGTGCAATCTTCGAAAGGCATTTTAAAAACGAATGGTGATGTGTTGTTTACTCCTCAATGTAATTGTATCTCCCGCAACTATTATGTAGTAGTGAGAACAAGAAATGGAATTGAGACATGGAGTAAAAATCCGGTTCATTTTAATGCTTCAACATTATATCGCTTCGATAATTAATATTGGATATAAAAAAGGAAAGCCCCGTTGTTTAACGGGGCTTTTTTATTCCTTAATTTTTTTATCCTATTTTCTTTACTAAGTCAACTAGTCTAGCGCTGTAGCCACTTTCATTGTCGTACCATCCAACAATTTTTATCATTCTGCCTAATACACTTGTAAGTTGTGCATCGAAAATACAACTGTGATTGTTTCCTATAATATCAACTGATACAATCGGATCTTCTGTATATTCTAATATGCCTTTTAATTTACCTTCCGCCGCTTCTTTAAAGATTTTATTAATCTCTTCAACTGTTGTTGGCTTTGTAACAACACATGTAATGTCTGTTAACGAGCCGTCAATAACAGGCACTCGAATACCGGCACCTCCAATCTTTCCTTTTAAATGAGGGAATACATCAGTTACAGCTTTCGCGGCACCAGTTGTGGTAGGGATAATTGAATGAGCGGCAGCTCTTGCTCGACGTAAATCTTTATGAGGAGAATCGTGCAAGTTTTGATCACCGGTATATGCGTGGACCGTTGTTACGTAAGCATCTTCTAATTCGAAGTGCTCATCTAATAACATTATCATCGGAGCTGCATTGTTTGTGGTGCATGAAGCATTTGAAAGAACTACTTCACTGCCATCTAAAATATGTTCGTTAACTCCTAAGACAACTGTTTTTAAATTGCCTGTTCCGGGAGCTGAGATTATCACTTTTTTTGCACCTGCAGCAATATGCTTACGTGCATCTTCTTCTTTTGTAAATCGACCGGTAGATTCAATTACAACATCAATCTTCAAATCTTTCCATGGTAGTAGAGCTGGATCTTTTTCTGTAGTAACTTTTATTTCTTTACCGCCAATAATTATACTATGTTCTGTATGCTCAACACTTATAGGAAACTTTCCATGGATAGAGTCATATTTTAATAAATGAGCTAAGGTAGCAGTTGCAGTTAGATCGTTTAATACTACGATTTCAATTTCCTTACTGTCTAATGCTTTTCTTAAAAAAGTTCGTCCGATTCGACCGAATCCGTTTATCGCTACTCTGATCATAAGTTATAAATAAAACTTTAGTTTTTAAAATAGATGTTTTTCTGCATGATAAGATGATCTCACCAGCGGACCACTTTCTACATACTTCAATCCTTTTTTCATTCCTTGTTCTTTGAAAAAGGCAAATTTTTCAGGTGTAATAAATGCAGCTACTTCTAAGTGTGCTTTTGTCGGTTGAAGGTATTGTCCTAATGTCATAATAGAAACTCCTGATGCAACTAAATCATCCATTGTTTCTAATACTTCTTCATCGGTTTCACCTAATCCTAACATGATACCCGATTTTGCACGAACACCTGCGTCACTTATTCTTTTTAATACTTCTAACGAACGATCGTATTTTGCTTGTATACGAACTTGCTTCGTCAGTCGTCGTACTGTTTCAAGATTGTGAGAGATGATTTCTGGAGCAACATCAATTACTCTTTGTAAATTATCCCAATTACCTTGAAAATCGGGAATTAATGTTTCTAAAGTTGTTCCGGGACTTTCAGATCTGATAGCGTTAATTGTTTCTACCCAGATTTCCGATCCACCATCTTTTAAATCATCACGATCCACTGATGTTACTACGCAATGTTTAACGCCCATAACTTTCACTGAATTCGCAACACGCATTGGTTCTTGCTTGTCAACGGCTGAGGGACGTCCCGTAGCTACTGCGCAAAATCCGCAAGAACGTGTACAAACATTTCCGAGGATCATAAAAGTAGCAGTGCCTGCTCCCCAGCATTCACCCATATTCGGACAATTTCCGCTTTCACAAATAGTATGAAGCTTATTGTCGGTTACTAACTGACGAACTTTTCTATAATCTTCACCAATAGGTAACTTTACTTTAAGCCACTCAGGCTTTTTAGGTTTGTTGTTTTGTAAAGTTTCAGTTGAGTTGTTCTCTTCCTTCATTGTATCAATCTTATCACCACTTTCTTCCGTACATTAAAGTAATGTAGAACGTTAGAAATAATTTTTTATTATCTATTAAAGCCATAATCGGAATGTCTTTTGGATAGACATCAACGATCGCACCGATCTCTAATGATTTTACATCTTCAAATATTGGAGCGTATTCAAAATTGAATCCGATTTTACCGTATGCGCCGGGATGGAAATTAATTTCATCTAAGCCTTCTGTGAATGGAGCTCTCCCGTAAATATTATCAACGAAATGTTCTTCAGGATTATACTTTTCTACTACTACATCAAATTCACCTCCTTTGCCTGTAGGCTTAAGGATGTTTAAGTAGACAGGTTTTGTAATTCCTAAAGACAATCCTCCGCTGTAAAGAAACCTGATCTCAACCCCATTTCTTTCAGCTTTGCTGAAAAGTGTTTTTTGAATTCCAGTGCCAAGACGGATTATATTTAAAGTGTTTTGCTTTCCGTAAACATACGACTTAGCATTATCAAAATAACGATTTACGGTTTTGATTTCTTTAGGATGTTTCATCCCGATAATGTCTCCTTCGAAAATCCATTTTTTGTATCCCGTGAGGTTATAACTCCTCCTGAACTGAATTCCGATAGTTCCGCTGGTATGAAAATTCAGTCCGAATGTGGCTTCATTTTTCATAAGAACGGGCTTGTCTTCTACATATTCATTCGGATTCTGTTGCGCAAGTATTGGCAATGCGTTAAATAACAGAAGTAAAGTGAGTAGTTGCCGAAGCGTTTTCATCATCACAAATATACAATTAAACAGTGCTAAAGTTAGGAATCTTCTTTGCAAATGCTAAATTTGACTCCATGGCAACAATTACAACTGTTTATAAAGGCGGGTTACGTACCGAAGCAACTCATGTTCAGTCTGGTAATATGATCATTACCGATGCCCCGGTCGATAACCAGGGAAGGGGAGAAGCCTTTTCTCCTACCGACCTTCTTGCAGGTGCTTTAGGTAGCTGTATGCTTACCATTATGGGCATAGCAGCTAATAATCACGGGTTTAATATCGACGGAACGCGTATCGATGTGCTAAAGGTGATGGGAGCTAATCCTCGAAAAGTAGCCGAAGTTCATGTGACTTTTCACATGCCGGCGAATAATTATGATGATCATAATCGCAAGATCATTGAGAAGGCGGCACATACCTGCCCGGTAGCATTAAGTTTGCACCCCGAATTGAAACAAATTATCACTTTTAACTGGTAAAATTAGCATGCCCAACAAAGATTTCATGAAAGCCGCAATTTTAGCAGCTTCCGAAGGCCTTAAACTAGGCAAAGGCGGACCTTTTGGTGCTGTTGTGGTGAAAGATGGGAAGATAATAGCTGTTGGCAGTAACCATGTCACTTCAACTAATGATCCTACAGCTCATGCTGAGGTGATGGCTATTAGAGAGGCCTGTAGAGTTCTCGGCACTTACCAACTTTCCGATTGCGAAATTTATACTTCTTGCGAGCCTTGCCCAATGTGTATGGGTGCAATTTATTGGGCTCGTCCTAAAAAAGTGTATTATGCCAGCACTCGCCACGACGCAGCCGCTGCCGGATTCGATGATTCGTTTATTTATGATGAGTTGAATGTTGATCCGAAAGATCGTGCTATTCCTTTTATTCATCTAGATGAGGAATCTGCAGCAACTCTTTTTAGTACCTGGAATACTTCAGAGCTGAAAAAAGAATATTAGGTATTAATCGAATCGAAGTACTTTAATCGGATTGATTTTTGAAATTATCTTTCCCGGAATTAAAAGCATCAACATACAAATTACGTACGTCGTAATATTGATAATGGCGATACCGGACAGAGTGAAATTTACCGGTACGCTTGAAATATAATATGAACTTTCATCGAGCCCGATGAAGTGGAATTTCCATTGTAAAAAGGCTAGTCCTAATCCTAAGATATTTCCCCACATCATCCCTCGTAATAAAATTGACGCAGCTACTTTCCTGAATGTAATATTGATGAGTTTGTCTTCTGCGCCAAGTGCTTTTAATAATCCGATTTGTCGACTATTCTCGAGGACAAGGATCAATAAAGTTGATATCATCGTAATGCCTGCAACTAGTGATATCAATGTTATAATTACTATCACATTGAGGTTCTGAAGATCGAGCCAATTGAATATTTGAGGATAAATATCGCGTATGGTTTGAACGTTAGTTTGATAGTCGACTCTTTGGTATACTTCTTTGCTTACCTTGTCGAGTAAATCAAGGCTACTCAAATTTACTTCATACCCTCCGATTTCATCTTTCTCCCAATTGTTGATCTTTCTTATTAAATCGAGATTACATAAAATGTAAATATTGTCGAAGTCTTCATTTAATCCCGTGTTATAAATGCCACTGACAATTAACTTGCGCACTTTTTTATCTTGCTGAATAAAAAATACCAAAAACGAATCGCCGACTTTTAAATTTAGTTTTTCGGAGAGTGTTTTTGAAATAGCTACTTGCTGATTTGTAGAATCGTTTAGGTCGGGGAATTTACCTGCCGTCATTTTTTCGCTGAAGAAACTTTTATCGAAATCTTTATCGATTCCCTTAAGTACTATTCCTTGTATTTCTTCTTTGGTTTTTAAAATTCCCGCTTTGTAGGCATAAGGCTGAATGCTTTTTATTCCTTCTATACTCTTAACCGATGAAATGAAAGCAGCATTCTTGCTGATCGGAACATCTTCAAATGAATTATTGCTGTCGAATTTGTGGATTCGCATATGCGACATGAATCCTGTCACCTTACCTGAAATCTCATTTCGAAATCCGGTTACAATCATGACCGATAAAAGCATGGCCAACACGCCCAGCGCAATCCCGATAATCGCAATAACGATAACCGGTTTGCCTGTTTTTCCCGAATCGTTCGAATGCGACAAAATTCTTCCGGCCAGTACTTTTGAAAGATTCAAGTTAAGCGTGTTTTATTTTGGGTAAATTTACCGAATTGTTTAATTACTCTTATGCTAATCCGTACTTCTGTTTGTTCAGCATTGCATTTCAGGCGATTGGGAATCGTTAATTGTGCAACATTGCTTTTAATTATCATTCTCGCCACAGGGTGTAAAGCACAGTCGTTTAATGATACCGCGCACGTAGTAACCGGTGCCGAACGAACTTCCGAGTATTTACCTGCTTTGAAAGGTAAAAATGTTGCCATTGTGGCTAATCCTACGTCTCAAATAAATGGAACGCATTTGGTCGATTCATTAATTTCTCTTAAAGTCAAGGTGAAATTGGTATTCGCTCCCGAACACGGATTCAGAGGCGAGGCAGAAGCCGGTGAACATGTGGAGGATGGTTTTGACAAGAAGAGTGGAGTGAAAGTGGTTTCTCTTTATGGGAACCATAAAAAGCCTACGGCTGAAGATTTAAAGAATATTGATTTAGTTGTTTTCGATATTCAAGATGTAGGAGCTCGTTTTTATACTTACATAAGTACATTGCAATATGTGATGGAAGCATGTGCCGATAATAAAATTCCTTTGATGATTTTCGATCGTCCTAATCCGCATGGTTATTATATCGATGGTCCGGTTCTAGATACTGCATTCAGAAGTTTCATTGGTATGCAGCCTATTCCTGTTGTACATGGAATGACTATGGCAGAATATGCGCTCATGCTTTCCGGAGAACATTGGTTGAACACTAAGAATGTTTGTAAGACTACCATTATCAAAATGACGGGTTGGGATCATAATGTTTTATATCGTCTTCCTATTCCCCCTTCGCCTAATTTGCTAACTCAAGCTGCTATCAATTTATATCCTTCACTTTGTTTCTTTGAAGGTACTAAAGTGAGTTTAGGTCGAGGAACGGACTTGCCATTTCAGCAAATTGGTTATCCCGGAAATCCTGATGGTACAAAAGAATTTACTCCGATTAGCATACCCGGCAAAGCAAAAAATCCCCCTCATGAAGGAGAGAAATGCATAGGATATGATTTAACTGATTTCGGGACATTATACGCCGACCATGGCGGAAAGCTTTATTTAAATTGGTTGATGCAATTGTATAATGATGCGCCTGTGAAAACGGATTTCTTTACTCCCTTTTTTGAAAAGCTTGCAGGAAATGCATTGTTGAGGAAGCAAATAGAATCAGGCGATACCGAAGATCAAATTAGAAATTCATGGGGACCGGATCTCGAGAATTTCAGAGCTATCAGAAAGAAGTATTTGTTGTATACCGATTTTAAATAAAAAAGGAGGACCATTAAGATCCTCCTTTGCACTCGGGTATTGTTAGGGTTACTGGACAGTGAATTTAAATCTGCTCGTTTCGGTTCCGATTTGAATTGTCATAATGTAAATTCCTTTTGCAAATGAAGTTACATTGATGTCGGATGTGTTTTCTCCGTCTTGAGCATTTCTTGTTTCATGCATAATCGTACGACCTGATAAGTCTGTTACGTTTAATTGATAATCAGATTTTTCTTCCGTACTGAATGTGTATGATAATACATCACTTGTAGGATTTGGATATCCAACTAGTTCGAATATTCCTCCATCATCAACTCTTGATGACAATACTGAAGTAGTGAATGTTAATGGAGCAGACCACGTACCCGTTGCTCCTGATGAGCATTTCCCTTTCACTTCAACTTTATATGTTGTATTACTGTGTAATCCTTTTAATTGATATTGACCATTCGAAGGATTGTAGTTTAAAACAATAACACGAATACTTCCTGTTGCTACATTTGTAACTCTAATTCTAACGGTATCCATAGCCGAAGTGTTGCCCCATGCTAAAGTTGCAGATGTCGTTTTGATATTGATCGCTGAAACCGAACTGATATATCCGCAAGTGTCGATTGTGCTGAAATATGCAGGTTGAGAATAAGGACTTGTATATCCATTACATATAGTTTGTACTTGCCATTCGTATGTAGTCGCAGGATTTAGATTCGATACCATTGATCCAGTTGAATATTGAGCTCCGGTAAGTACTTTATAGGTATATGCACTTGATCCTGCAGGTCTATATCTGATTTTATAAGTTTGAGCAGTAGTGTTGTACCAACGTAATGTTGCTTTGTTTGTGTTGATGTTTTCTGCTCTTAAATGTATAGGAGTACTGCCGCAATTTAACGCTGCTCCAAGAGTTTTAAAAGTGCCTGTTTGGCTAATATAGTTACCAGAAGAGCACATTAATTCTACCGACCAATTATATGTAGTAGCCGGTGCTAAGTTTGATAATCTTGTAGAAGATGCATTGCCTGCTAATGTCACCGTATTGATAAGTGAAGAATTTAAAACCCAAAATTTCAATTTTGTTATTTCTCCACTTACAGCCGGATTCCATTGAAGATTTGCCGTTGTGTCACTAAGATTATAGGCTGTAAGCATTTCTGGAGTAGCGCATAATCTTACATTTGGATCTCCAACCGATATTTTTCCCGGATCAGAATTACAACCAAATGCATTCTTCGCAATTACAGTTAATACTTGTGGTGTTCCGATGTTAATTGTAGGTGTTGTTTGTCCGTTAGACCAATTGTAACTAATTGAAGAAGGCTCGTAAGCAGTTAGTTGATATGATTGATTAGGGACATAAGAATACGAAATCCATGGCACCATTGGTTTTTCATTTACAGTAATTGTTAATGAGTCAATGCTAAGCACATTTCCTTGGCTATCTCTTGAGTAAACAAAATATGTTCCTGATTGCGTTGCATTGATCGTAGACGTTGTTTGTCCGCCAGGAGCCCATAATAAATTAGCACCTCCATTAGCGTTTAACATTACTGATTGTCCTGCACAAATTGTTGTTGTCCCTGTTGCTTGAATACTTACCGGTGTAGGTTGGTTTACCTGCGAGATAGTAGTTACTCCTGATATTGCGCTGCAACCATGACTTTCGGTAATTTGTACACTGTAATTCCCTGCTGCATTAACATTGATCGATGCAGTTGTTTCTCCATTTGGCATCCAAACATAACTTGCTCCTGCGCTAGCAGATAAGGTAGTTGATTGGCTTGATGTAATGGTAGTTGGTCCATTCACTGTAATGCTAGCAGTTGGATTTGCCCATGCAGAAACTTGGGTAGTTGATGATGTAGTTGTACATCCGTTACTATTTGCCGCAACTACTGAATAATTTCCTGTTGAGTTTACTGTAATTGATGGTCCTGTTTCTCCCGTCGACCATGTATAGTTTGTTCCTCCTGTAGCTGATAATGTTACACTTCCACCTTGACAGAATGATGTTGCTCCATTAGCAGTTACATTTACTGTGGGATTAGCGGATACCTGAACATTTGTTGCTGTTGATGTTGCACTACAGTTGTTGCTATTTGTTACCGTTACATTATAGTTTCCTGTTGAGTTTACTGTAATTGATGCTGAAGTACTACCGTTCGACCACAAGTAGGATGATCCTCCTGTTGCAGTTAAGGTAACACTACTTCCTTGGCAAAGCGTTGTTGCTCCAGATGCAGTTACTTGGGCAGTCGGTAAAGCGTTAACTGTTACTACTTGACTTGTTGAAGTTGCGGTACATCCATTTGCTCCGGTTACAGTTACTGCAAAGTTACCTGCAGTGTTTACTGTTATTTGCTGAGCCGTTGCTCCATTCGACCATAAGTAGCTTGTTCCTGAAGAAGCAGTTAATGCAACTGATTGTCCGTTACATAATGTTGTTGCTCCTGATGCTGCAATTAATGCTGACGGTTTATTCAATACTGTTACAGCAATTGGAGTAGATACAGCATTGCATCCAGATCCGTTTCCAACTGCAACACTGTAATTTCCTGTTGCATTAACAGTAATCGATTGTGTTGTTTGTCCGCTAGACCAATTATATGTGCTTCCCGGTGATGCTGTTAATGTAACTGTCCCTCCTTGGCAGAAACTTACCGGCCCACTTTGAGTTACTGTTGCTACCGAGGCTCCACACATTTGTTGTGTAGGGTTTAAGTTTATTGCACCATCAATAGTTAACATTACTCGGTCAATTTCTAAATTCGTTGAAGAAGCAGTTAATTGTAAAGTATATTCTTGCGTATTCAAATTGCTAAATGCTATAGCTAATCCTGAACATGCATCTAAGCTGTACCATTGCCATGCCGTGTCAGTAATACAACTGATAGTTTTTTGTGATGTACCGTTAAGTGCAATGCTTACACCTGTTGAAGTACTTGATTTACTTCTTGCTCTTACCCAAACATAATAGTTTGAATTGATGCGAGGAGTAAAGCTATATTCAACAATATTGCCAGATGCCGCAGTGAATCCAATATAAGTTGTATAGTTGCGGAAATCTCCGGCTATCGCACCTGCAGGACGTTGAGTTTTAATAGCTACGTTAGTTGGTGTGTTGTCATACAATTCAGCTTCCAAATTAAAATCTTTAGACCATCTTGAAGGATGAGATGCTTCATGCCATCCATCCAATTGAATAAATACCGGAGCTGAAGGATTCGTATTGTCATAGATGTAAGTACTTCCTTGGCGGCGAATATTGAACTGAAGATTTTGTCCGTTTAAAGTTATTTTAGCTTCTCCTTCAAGTTCCGCATTTCCTTGCATGTTTGAATTTGGTTGAATCGATCCGGTGATAGCATATTTATCTAATGAGCTGTGTTTTCTAATTACAACAAGTTTACGCTGATCACCGGCGTTAAATGAATATCCAGGATTTGTACTGCTTACTGAATATGGAACATCTCCCGGTAATAAATCACCATTTCTTAAGATGTCTTCATAACGACTTGTTATAGCTTGTGCGTATGAAGGCATTGCAGCTTGCCAGGCATATCCTGCAGGATTTGATGGCGCAGGATTAGGAGGGTTGTACGATGCAGCTTCGTTAAAGTATCCTGTGTAGAAGAATTCAGCACCAGTCATGCTTAGTGCTTTTAACAAGCCTAACCATTGTGCTGGACGAATATTTCTTTCTTCGTCTGCATTCCATCCTGCTGCAATAAATGGAGAATATAATTTGTCGTTTTGTTGAAGTTCGTAATATCTTCCTTCAATAATTTGTTTCCATCCAGTCCAAGCACTTGTACCTGTTAACCAGTTGTTTGCCCAACGTGGGTAGAAATCAGGGGTTGCATATATTTGTCCATTGATAGGTTTATTGATAGTTCTGGTTTCACTGTATTTATGACGACTTACCAACCCGCTAATTTGATATTCTGCATAGTTAGCATTGCTAAGACCTGTCAATGTATTTAGGAATTGGTTGCTATAAGCTTTAGCTACTTTCCATTTTCTGTTTCCTAAATATGAGTCCCAGTCATATGAAGTAGTTCCTTTGTCGCTTACTACAGAAGGATCAGCTTGCATTGCGGTTGAAGAAGGCTTGGGAATAACTTCTCCGTTTTCGCAGATAAAGTTTAGTGGTCTTGTTAAGTTATTTAATAATGTTTGTAGATATAACTTTTGTGTCAAGCCATCTTTAATGAACGAATCGACCGGTGCAGCAGGACTCCAATATTTGGTAGTAGAGGTTGAGCCGCTTAATCCGATGAATGTGCCTGTGCTATTTTTTAAATAATGATTTGTAGGAAGCGTTTTGTTTTCGATATAACCAGTGTTCGATGAAAATCCTGCATTTTGAGGATTCATTTGAGCCCAAAAAGTAATAGCTCCGGTTGGCCATTGTGGGTTTTGGTTTGCTAATTGAACCCATGCACCATGGAATTTTGTTGGGTCGTTATATTGAGTATAAGTACTTGTGTTTCCTGAAACTAGAATGGAGTAGTTAAAGTTTTTTGCAAGTTCACGTTGGATTTCTACAGTGTTAGTTATAGCTTGCGCTTGAGTTACTCCCGGCTGGAATTCTCCTCCAAAATAACGAAGGCCAAGCCAATCGAAATTTGCAAGTAGTGTATGATTCTTTTTGTAACGTGGAAGCGGATAAGATCTTAATTGATCAATTGCTGAAGTTGTATAGGTAGGATGCCCCAATGCATATTCATTAACATCAACCGGTCCGCTTATAGCAGATGCTGCCGGAGGTGCAACTGCACTAGCGGCAAATGAGTAATGGTCACCTGATCTAAAATTCTGGAAATGTTTGTAAATGGAATTTGCAGGTAATGCAATGTTATATAGTGCTACCTCATCTATTTGGCCAAATATTCTGTAGTAAGAAGTGTTCGAGTTAATGTCAAATACATTATTGTTTGCATTAGTTGTGTTTTGGTTGAAACGACCTGATGCAGTTGTCGTTGAAAATCCTATTGGCAATTGCCCATCTACCCAGACTTCTTTTTGTCCAGTATTTGAATTATACTTAAATACTAAGTGATGCCAGTTGTTGTCAACGTAGTAA
Organism: Bacteroidota bacterium; assembly: GCA_029547265.1. Taxonomy (GTDB): domain Bacteria; phylum Bacteroidota; class Bacteroidia; order AKYH767-A; family OLB10; genus CAINEC01. The sequence goes on along the minus strand of JAKPPP010000273.1, from coordinate 7,699 downwards.
CTATACGAGCCTCTTCCGATTCCTTGTAAATCAATAACGAAGTTGTCGCTAACGGTTGCTCCTGCAGAATTAATAACATTTGTTGTGAATTGAATAAATGCGTAACCCATTCTTATAATTACAGCATTGTCTCTTCTGTTTAATAAATTGGTTGAATTAAAGTCGTGATCTGCTTTAAATAAGAACTCAGCAGTAAACAATGAGTCTATGCCTAAATTATTTGTAGCAACTACAGCTTTTCCTCCTGTGCCTAAATTCATTGCATTCCCGATTTCTCCCCGAGTAATGCTGTATTGGCCATTATAAAAGGCAGGATTTAATGCAGATGCATTCATCGAATCTTTTAATGGCGTCGCCCCTTCAAACGTCCAATAGTGTCTCGGCAGATATTGCTGAGCATTCACTTCGGAGAGTGCTCCCGTAAACAAGAGAGCTAACAACAAACTAAGTAAGTTTGGAGTTTTTCTTTTTCTGATTGTAAAAACTTTTTTCATGCGCGTTTTTTCTTTTTTGGCACAACCTTTGCTAGATCACTGCTGTTGGTTGGTTGTGCAATGGAAGCAAAATAGAATATTGCGGCACGAGAAAAGATCTATCGGAAACCATTACATAAATTTGTAAGGTCTGATGGGTTTATTACTTTTTTTTGTCCGGAGAATTTGACGAATTCCCTCTGGAGAAAATAAAGAAATTAGTTTAGTATCGGGTTTTTTGCGGGAAAAAAGAATGTAATGTTTTTCGGTTATTTATAGTGCTTTATGAAACATTAGAAAATTAGCTTCTTTTAATTCTGTTTATATTACAAAAAAAAAGAGGGATTGAATAAATTCAGTCCCTCTTTTATGGTTTGGTTTATTACTATTATTCGATTGCAGAGATTTTGATTCGTTCCTTTTGTGTTGAAGTTACGATTTCGGCAATGTATAAGCCTCTAGCAAGGTGAGATGCGTGGTACTCGACTTTTGTTTCGCCTTCTGATACAAATGAATTATCCATTAAAATGTCAACTAGCTTTCCTGATAGGTCATAAATTTTAATCGTGACATTATCGGCAGTACTTAAAGTGAAAGCTAGGTTTACATCACTATTAAACGGATTAGGATAAGCAGAGAATGACGTTGCCATTGGGAGCTCTTCTCCTTCTTTACATGGAATTGTTACAGTATAAGGATTTGCAAATGTTCCGCAACTTCCAAGTTGAACACGTACTTTATAAGTACCGGCAGTAGTTGCTTTGTAACTTGAAGATGTTGCTGAAGAAATTACGACATTGTTTTTGTACCAAACGTAAGCCTGAGCATTAGAGCTATTCACATTGATTGTAACGCTTCCTCCTGCGCAGAATGACAATGGGCCACTTGTGGTCACATTAAAGGTAGCCTGAGGGCTTACAGACACATTAGTGGCGTTAGAGGTTGCGGCGCATCCACCTGCTTGTGTTACTGTTACGGAATAACTTCCGGAAGAGGTTACTGTTAGAGTAGGAGTAGTTGCTCCGTTCGACCATAAGTATGAGGCTCCTGAAGTTGGTGTCAATACGACTGATCCTCCTGTACAGAAAGCCGTTGATCCACTAGCAGTTATTGTTGGAGTTGTTGTAGAGCCGGTTGATGCTGTAACAGGTATAGCAGTACTTAAACTGGTACATCCGTTCGAAGATGTTACTTTACAAGTGTAGTTGCCGGATGTACTTACAGTAATTGATTTACTTGTTGCCCCATTCGACCATAAGTATGTTCCAGTAGCTGATCCTGATGTTAAAGTCACACTACTATTACAGAATGTTGTAGGACCTGATGCAGTTACTGTATTTGTCGGTGCTGCATTTACTGTTATAGGAGTTGCAGATGATGTTTTAGAACATCCTGCTGCTTGGCTTACAGTCACACTATATGAACCTGAAGTACTTACGTTGATGGATTGAGAAGTTGCTCCATTTGACCATAAATAGGTAGCCCCCGAATTTGCTGTTAATGTTACTGATCCTCCTGAGCAGAAAGACGTAGCTCCACTGGCTGTAATGGTAGCCGTAGGGTTAGTCACTGCAGTTACTGCAATTGGAGTTGTATTTGTTGCACAACCATTAGAACCTGTAATTGTAGCAGAATAATTGCCAGTTGTCGTAACGTTAATTGCTTGAGTAGTTGCACCATTCGACCATAGGTAAGAAGATCCTGTAGCTGCAGCTGTTAATGTTACAAATCCTCCGGTACAAAATGTTGTCGACCCTGATGTGTTTACGGTCGATGAAGGTGATGCGTTTACAGTCACTATGGTTGCAGAAGAAGCTTTAGAACATCCTCCTGACTGTGTTACGGTAACAATATAAGAGCCTGATGTGCCTACATTAATTGATTGAGTAGTTGCACCGTTCGACCATAAATATGATGACCCCGAATTAGCTGTAAGTGTTACTGTTTTACCTGAACAGAATGTTGTTGCTCCTCCTGCTGTAATTGTTGCTGTAGGTGCGGTTAACGCTGTTACAGTTACAGGAGTTGTTGTTGCAGTACAGCCACTAGCTGAAGTAATAGTTAATGAATAATTTCCTGAAGTTGATGCAGTAACAGATTGCGTTGTTGCTCCATTCGACCATAAATAGGTTGCTCCTGTAGCAGCGGAAGAAAGTGTTACTGAACCTCCCGGACAGAAAGTAGTTGCACCTGATGCATTTACTACTGTAGAAGGTGATGCATTAACAGTAACAGTTACAGGCGAAGTAATTGCAGTTTGAGTTCCTGATGTTACCGTTGCAGAATAAACGCCTCCTGTACTTACTGTAATAGATTGTGTTGTTGCACCTGTCGACCATAAATATGATGTTCCTGCAGTTGCTGTTAATACAACACTTCCGCCTTGGCAGAAAGTAGTAGTTGATGCAGGAGTAATTGATGCAGTGAATGTACCTAAAGTACAAGGGCCGGCATATGTAGTGTATACTGCTCCAGATGTTGGTGCGATTGTTACTAAATCTATTTCTAATGAAGTAGTAAGAGGTGTAATACCTAATTTGTGGTTAACAAGACTTAAATTGGCAAATGCGATAGCTTGTGATGTTGTTGCATCATATCGATACCATGTCCAGTTCGTGTCTTTTACACATGTAATACTGTTAGTAGTTGTTCCGTCAAGAGAGATTGTAAATCCGGTATTAACACCTGATTTACTTCTTGCTCTAACCCATACATATTGAGTAGTTGCTGTTCCTCTTGGAACGAAATTGTATTCAACAACACCCACTGATTTGAATCCAACGCATGAAGTGAAATTCGTATAATCTCCGGCAACCGTTCCTGCAGGTACATAAGTTCTGATTTCTGCACTTGTTGATGTTGTATTGTCGAATAATTCACCTTCTAAGTTGAAGTTTTTACTCCAATAGTAAGGGTGAGTTGCTTCATGCCATAAATCTAATTGATAAAACACTGGAGCAGAAGTATTCGTGTTGTCATAAATATAAGTGCTTCCTTGCCGACGAATATTGAACTTTAATGTTTGCCCGTTAAGTTTAATCGATGCAACACCACTTAGAGGAGCGTTTCCAACCATATTAGAGTTTGGTTGAATAGTTCCTGTTAAGGCATATTTATTTAGGGTATTGTGTTTTCTTCCGACAACCAATTTAGTTACATCTCCGGCATAGAAAGAATAACCGGGCTGATTAGGATTTGATGCTGCATCAGCAGGAACATCTCCATTCATCAAACTTCCATTAAACATTAAGTCTTCGTATCGCGTCGTAATTGCTTCAGCATAACCCGGAAGAGCCATTTGCCAAACATAATTATTGGGGTTTTGGTATGGCTGCTTAGTAACGAAGTATCCTGTTTGGAAATATTCAGCTCCACTCATGGCAATTACTTTTAAGAATCCTAGCCATTGTGCAGGTCGAGGAATAAGCTCTTCATCAACCCAGCCCGGAGAAACATAAGGAGCAAAAAGTTTATCTCCTAAACTGATTTCTGTATAGCGACTGTCTACGATAAATTGCCATCCATGTGCAGCACCTTGCCAGTATCTCCAAATATTCGGTCGTTGCATGTAGATATCTCCTGAAGAATATCGTTGACCATTGACAAGAGAATTTATTGTTCTTGTTTCTGCCCAATTCCAACTATATTGAGGGTGGCCATTTAAATAGTAGTGGCTAAATCTTGTGTTGGCTAATGCCGGCAATGATAAAAATTCATTGGTGTAGGCAGTCGTTAAACGTTTCATTCCTCTGCCTGAATATTTTGACCAATCTCCAAGTCCGCTTGCATTGAAAGCTGCTAATACTGCAGGATCTTTTTGTAATCCGGTGCTTGTCCAATTCGTTATAACTTCTCCGTTTTCAAATAAAGTGTTTAATGGACGCGTCAATTTCTTTGTCAATTGATCAAGGTAATAACGCATTGTTTGTCCATCATATTTTAATGAATCTAATGCCGATTCAGGACTCACTACTTTAAAAGAGGAAACAACATTGCCATAACGATCTAAATACTGTCCTGACGAATTTCTTAAATAAGATGTAGAAGGCATACATTCACATTTAATGTATGGTTCATTAGATGCTTTCCCTATTCCTTGAGGACTCAATTGTTCCCAATATGAGTTTGCTGAGGTCTTCCATGATGGATTCAAATTAGCCATTTTAATCCATGCTCCGTCATAAGTATTAGTGTCGCTAAAATCAGCAACATTATGAGTATTACTTGAAACTAATAGAGCATAATAGAAGTTCGTTACTAGTTCTTTTTGGACTTCCTTACTTCTTTGAACTAAAGTACTAGTGTTATAAGATGATGTTCCGTCACCTGCTACATGAGCAGGGTTAAAAATCATTGTATTTGGAAATAATGTTGAAGTAGGCAAAGCTCTTGCAGCAGGAAAATTCTTTAGTTGAGTTAGAGCATCAACAGTAACATTCGGATGTCCGGGAGCAAATTCATTAATATTAAGGCTTCCGGTTATTGACGTCGCTACAGGAGGAGTAGTCGTTGAATTTGAAAAAGAATAGTGTTTTTTCTGAGTAAATTCCGTGTAATGTTTATAAATCATTGTTGACGGAAGTGCGTACTTGTAGGTAGCAATTTCGTCTAGATCGCCAACATATTTGGTATAATCAGTAATCGTATTTATGTCGCAAATGTTGCTGTTTGGACTTGAAGTATTTGCAGGAATACTTCCTTTTGCCAAGGTCTTGCTAAATCCTGTAGGTAATTGCCCGTCAACCCATACTTCTTTGGTTCCATTTTTTGCATCGTACTTAAATACAATATGATGCCAATTGTTGTCTACAAAATAATTATATGATCCTCTTCCAATTGCTTCTAATTGAATATCTAAGTTATCCGTAACTGCAGATGTGGTGCCGGTTGGAATACTCTTAGTCGTAAATCTAATGTAAGGGAAATATAATCTTAAGTTAATCGCACCGTCGCGACGGCTAAAAAATTGAACAGGTGAGTTAATATTGGCACCGGCTCTGAATAGAAACTCAATAGTCAATCCAGAATCGGCAGCTAATGGACTAGATGCTACAATTAATTTTGAAGCACTGTTTAAGGTAAGAAATTTCCCGACACCTGTTGTTGAAGAAGCAGGGCTAATCGCATAAGGCGATTGATAGTAGCTCGGATTTAAATCCGAATTCCCCATTGAATCCGTTAAAGCATTTGAGCCATCAAATGTCCAGTAGTTGTTAGGACTCCAGTTCTGACTTTTGGCTGAATAACTTCCCATGAGAAGCATTAATAGCACAAAGACTTGTAACGGTAATCTTTTTAACTGCTGTTTTTTTTGTTTCATTTCTTGTATTTGTGTGGGTTTGAATTGGACAATAACAATTCAGGCCCTGACCCGGGCATCTTTTATAAACTATTAAAAGACAGGCTTTTTTGCGTGAACAGTTCAAATATATCGAGAAAAACGTTAACGCAAAATGTTGTAATACTCGAAATGTGTAAGTAATTGATTTACAGGTTGAAAAATTTTCATTGGTGTAATAAAAATGGCGATTGACCAATATGTTTTGATCATTCGCCATAAAATTTTGATCATTCGCCCAAAGGTTTTGCAACATTTGGCGATAATTAAATACCCCGGAAGATGCTTTTTAGGTCTTTAAAAGAGCCTAAATCGGATCGATGAAAGCGGTATTTTTAGATATACCTTAGGGCTCGGCCGGTCCGGATTCCCCTTAACTTTCTTTACAATGTATGCTATTAGAACAAACGTCATTATAGCACTACATTTAAATTACCTTCTTTGGTTTCTCTTTTTCCCGTAGGACCTTGTGCCGTTACTTTATATACGTATACACCTTCACTTACTTTATCACCTTGGTAAGTTCCGTCCCACCGCTCATTCGGATTTCCTGATTCGAAAACTAATTGTCCCCAACGATTAAATATTTGCATCCTGAATTCTTTAAGTGCTTCGCCGGCAATCCCGAATGTATCGTTTAGCCCATCACCGTTGGGTGTAAAGGTGTTAGGTATGTAGAAACTCATTTGGGGGATGATTTCTACTTCATTAGATATGCTATATATCTGTGGAGCTCCATTCTTATAAGCTACTATTCGATATTTCCTGGAGCTTTGTACTTGTCCGAAGGAATCGGACCATATACTGCTGCTCAGAACGACAGCGAGTAGTGAAATTGTAAAGTATCTCATAACCATGTTGATTTGATGTATGCAAACTACAACCCCACCGGCATGAGCATTTCATTATAATTACAATAACAGTCTATTGTAAGGTTGACAACGGAATTGTTGTCAATTGCCGCTATTTATTAAGTGATTTTCCGATATAAATTGAAACTCACCTCTGAAAATTATTTCTGCACCATCAAATTGCATTATAATCATCAGGTAAGAATCTATAGGTTTTGGCACTAAAATGCTATTGAATTAATGCCTTTTTAATGAAACATTGCTATTTAATGTCATGAATCACATCGGAATTGTGATTGAGAATTGACTTGATTTTTATAGAAAAGGAGACTTTTTCTCCTGCTGCATTAGATGTTCGTTATATGGTATTCCTTTAAATACTCGTTGATTCAAATTTCTAAAAGTCCTTCCCAACTGATTTTTTATTCTTGCGGTGTTGGAAAAAAAAGGGGATGTAGCCCATTGGGGGCGAAAAGCGGCATTTTACAAGATGATCTTGGTCGCTTTCGAGAAAACATTTCTTTTAAAATTTGCGATTTGGATGATATCGTATTACTTTTAACTCAAATATCTACCGATATGTATGTTGATACAACTTATATGGTGAAATTCTTAACCTGATATATGATAGGGGGCTGTACTTTGTGCAGCCCCTTCTTATTTTATATTAACCATTAAAACTCTCATACCATGAATCCCAATCTCAAATTAGGTAACATGAAAGAAGAACATGATGCCTGGCAGGACAGAATTCAATTTCTGAAAAAAGAAATTGAAACTTTTAAAACTCATTTAGGAACGGTTGTCGTCGGTGATTTTAAACCTAAAAATGCAATGGCTTCTGTTGAGCATTTTCAAAACCAGTTCATACTTCAGCGAGAACAGCTCGATATAATTCGACATGATTTAAAACAGCATGAAAATTTAATAGAAGATGTAGAAAAAGGTGTAGTTGCTGAACCTGAACCGGGACTTGATAATGTTCACAAAATTCAAAGAGAAAAACTAGAACAATTTGAAAAGATATTCCATGATTT
>JAKPPP010000249.1 GCA_029547265.1 Bacteroidota bacterium | reverse complement strand
CGTTTATTGTCGATGCCAAACTGTTTCTCACCCATTAGGGCTTCTCCGCTTAGCTTTAGTAGGATGCGTTTATATTTCATAATCAGGATGCAAAATTATTAATTCTGATCAGATAGCGGCAGGAATCATGTTGCGAATTATGTCATCGAGGGATTCGCGGCGGCGGATTAGGTGTGATTGGCCTTTATACCAGAGCACTTCGGCAGGGCGAGGTCTTGAATTATAATTGTTACTCATCGTATAGCCATAAGCACCGGCATTCAGAATAGCCAAATAATCTCCTTCACGCACTTCATTAATTTTTCGGTCCAGGGCAAAAGTGTCGGTTTCACAGATATTTCCCACCACCGAGTATAAACGTGGAGTACCTGAAGGATTACTAATATTAATAATATGATGGTATGCATCGTAAAACATTGGGCGGATAAGGTGATTTTGACCTGAATTAACTCCTGCGAACACGGTAGCTGTTGTTTGTTTTACCACGTTCACCTTTACCAGAAGGTAGCCCGACTCACTTACCAAGAATTTTCCCGGTTCGAACCACAGTTGCAATTTTCGTCCGTATTCGGTGCAAAAAGCCTGAAAGCGTTCGGTGATAGCAGAAGCGAGATCTTCAATATCGGTAGTAACATCATCCACTTTATAAGCAACTTTGAATCCGCTGCCAAAATCGAGGAATTGTAGATCTTTAAATTGTACTGCTGCATCGAATAATAATTCTGCTGCGCGGATAAAAACAGAAGCATCGAGAATATCGCTACCGGTATGCATATGCAATCCGTTAACATTCATTTTCTCTTTTTCAACTATACGAATTACATGGCGGAGTTGATGAATAGAGATACCGAATTTCGAATCGATATGTCCGGTTTGAATATGAGAAGTACCACCTGCTACGATATGCGGATTAATACGAATACAGCAAGGCACAGAATTACCATACTTATGTCCGAATTGTTCAAGCAAAGAAATATTATCGATATTGATTTGCACTCCTGCCTCAACCGCTTTAACGATTTCATCGAAGGCAACGCTATTTGGAGTAAACAAAATTGAAGAAGGATGAAATCCTGCCATCATTCCAAGTTGAACCTCTTCAAACGAAACAGCATCAAGGCCTGCACCTTGTTTCAATAATAGTTTTAAGATGGAAAGATTATTAGATGCCTTTAATGCATATTTAATTTTAACATCAACATTTGAGAAAGCGTTGGTGAGTCGTTGATACTGTTGTTCAATTTTTTCTCCATTATAAAGGTAAATAGGAGAACCAAATTCTTCGATGATTTGATGAACGGGTAAATTATTTAAGGAGGTGATAGAATTTTCTATTGACATAGACACGAATATAAAAATAGATTTTGGATTT
>JAKPPP010000246.1 GCA_029547265.1 Bacteroidota bacterium | reverse complement strand
TTCGGATCGGTAAGCGTACCGTCTTTAACTGACTTTAGAATGTTTGCTTTTGGCTCGTCAAAACCTGCTTTTAAGGCGTAGTTTTTGAAACGAAGGTCATCATTAGCAAAGTCAGGCTCTCTTGTTTCAAGTTCCTTTAACTTGCTTTGGTACTCCGTTAACGTCTGTTTCACTTTATCGGCGGAATCAAGTTCGTCTCCAAAGATCGCCTTGAAGTCGAATGATGGTTCGGGTGCTGATGGTGCTACAGGAGTTACTGCGGGAGTTTCTGCTGCGGGAGTCTCGGGTACTTGTGGTACTTGTGGTGTTGGTTCAACTGGGGCGGGCGGTGTTGGCGCTTGCTGATTTGGAGCTACCTCTTCAGGGGCAACGGCAGCCATCCCGTCAAACATAGATGATTTAATTGGTTCAGTATTCATGTTGTAGTAGTATTATGCAAATATAGTGCTAACTACTTAGTTTTGAGTAGTTAGCTGTTTGTTAAGCGTTAGCTAATGCGGCAACTGCCGCTCCGTTTTCGTCTGTTACGACTACGATAGCTCGGTCGTTTGCTGCGTCTGCATACGCTACAATTCCGTCTGCGCTATCAGTAGGATCGTCGATAGCCCATAGTAATTGATTAACATTAATAGTTGTCGATGCCGTAGTGCCATCGTTATTTTTAACGGTCAACGTAATAGCATTTACGCTGTTTGTTGTGTTTGCTGTGTTTAGTGCTGTCTTTACAGCCGCTACCGTATTTGAAACAGTTAATACGTCAGACATTGAACCGTCAAGATTAGCTAACAGAACATTTGTTCCCGCTACGCCTGCGATACTTCCTGAAGCATAAGAGACCGAAGCTTGTGACGATCCTAAAGTAACGGCAAAGCTAGTCAATGCAACTGCTCCGTTTGCGTTAGAAGGATATACACGGATTTTATTTCCGATTACGACTGCTGATCCAACTCCTGATTTAGCTGCGATTTTTACAGCGACTGCGGCTAAAGTAGCTGCCGAAGACGTTGCGTACACCGTAGCTGTTAGTGCCGACCCGTTTACAGTACCTGCAACCGAGTTAGAAGCCACTAATGCTGTACTGAATACAACATCAAAATAGTTAGACGTATATGTTGTAGCGGAAACTCCGACAACTTTCTTAGATGACACGTATTTTGCCATCGGTGCGTTTTGTCCATTAAACAAAACTTGATTGATTAATGCGAGATTCGCCATGAGTTTTAGGGTATTTTAGGCAAATATAACTACAAAAAACCTTGTTTCTCAATATCCTAAAAATTATTTTATTGGGGTTTTAGAAAGAAGTTTGTAGCCTTTATAGGCTTCTCCACGATTAAGTTTCTTAATAATATAACTATCGAAACCCCTTTCTGAAATCAAAGAGTTCATGCTTTTAGTCGTAAATACACTCCCATCTGGACACTCTATTTCATAGATAAAACTATACCTAAGTTCGGTCATTCTTTGTCTAAATTTTTCATCTTTAAATTGAGCTTTCTTTGTTTCGCTGTTTTTCTTTCTTGCTGATTCTGTTCTAACACCTTTAGCGCATGCTTCCCTGTTTTTTTTATAGAATTCTGGGTCAGCCATTAATTTACTTGTGCTTTCGCTCATTGCTTTGCGGACATCAGGGTCGGAAAGTCTTTTTATGGCACTCTGCCTATTCTTCTCTCTGCCTTCCGCGGATTTATTATACTCGATTAAGTGACTTGCAACATGTATTCTGTTTTCCTTCGACTCCAACCACTTTTTTCTTCCTTTTTTAATTTTATCTACGACAGAAGGGTTGCTCCAAGAATTGATTGCTTGGTTTTTTAGTCTTTCTCTATTCTTTGGTTCCGAATAATGCTTCTTTAACCTTTCAGAATTTTTTATTCTTTCAGACTCTTTAGCATATCTTTCGTTTGCGATACGTTTATTTATAGCTCGTTGCTCAGGGTCTTGAAATCTTTTTAACTGCATTTCGGACATTTGCTTTCTTACTTCAGGGTCGGCACCTCTTGCCTTGCCTCTTTCTGACATTCGCTTACGCTCTTCTTCAGACACTTTTGCCCCTAATCTACTCCCTGCTGTTGGATTAATATTATACTCTGGCTTTAAATTATCTATAAACCACTGTTCTAATTTTATGCAATATTCTTTTGGGCAAGTAGCTAATACCTCAAAAACAAAATTATCTTCTCCGTATTTATTCCATGCTCGTTGCAATGGTTTTGAGTGATGAATACCTCCCGATATTTGACGAATATGCTCCTTCCATCTTTTTCTAAAAGAAATTGACGCACTACCCACATACCTTTTGCCGTTTACCTTGTTGGTTATTGAATAAACTCCTGTTCCCTTCATATACACAAATATAAGTATAATCTGCGTTGATTCAATGAGTTACTAAAAATTATTTTATAGGATCGCAAAGGCATCCGATTCTCTCATAATCAAATAAGGCGTACCGTCAATTTCTATTTCGGTACCTGAATACTTGCCGTAGATAATCTCATCTCCTTCCTTACAAACCTTTACGTCACCGCCTGCGGCAATAATTATTCCTCGTTGCGGTTTGTCTTTTGCGGTGTCGGGTATAATCAAGCCACCTTGGGTTTTGTCCTTTGGCGCTTCGGGGCGTACAATAATTCTGTCTGATAATGGTCTTATTTTCATAGTTAGTATAGATTAAAAATTATTTTCCACCTCACACACCATATCCTGAGGCGAGGTAGGCTTTCCTCCAAAATAGAAGTACATCAGCCATCCCGTACCGAGCGATACGTTAAAGCTCTTCACCTTTTCCCATACTCCGACCACAAACGTTACGGTCTGATCCGCTTTCGCTACACGACCACATAAGCGACCAAAGAAGTTAGGTACCCCGCCATCGTTAATCTGAATGGTGTAAAACTGCGTAGTGTCATCAACCGTTGCGATAAGGTCGTCTTTGAGTGGGTGCGATTGGACGTAAACCCCTCCGATATGGATATAGCAGAAGATGTCGAACTTGCCGTGCTCTTTAGCGGGTCTC
>JAKPPP010000230.1 GCA_029547265.1 Bacteroidota bacterium | reverse complement strand
TGGTGGATACGTTATCTGCGGATACGCGATTTCGAATGATGGTGATGTTACCGGTAATCATGGAGGAACTGCCGATGCTTGGGCAGTGAAAGTCGATAATGGTGGGAATATAGTTTGGCAAAAATGCTACGGCGGAACTGCACTAGACCGTTTTAGAGATGTATCTCCAACTTCTGATGGAGGTTTTGTTTTCATCGGATCAACACTTTCAATTGATGGTGATGTTAGCGGTCAACATAATGCAGCTAATACTGATATGTGGGTAGTTAAAACCGATAGCGTTGGAACATTACAATGGCAACGTTGTATTGGTGGAACAAACTATGACGATGGTTATGGTATCGTTCAAATGGATGATAATTCTTACTGGTTAACCGGTGAAATTTGGTCAACCGATTTTGATGGTGTAGGTAATCATGGTTACTTCGATTATTTAGTAATGCATCTCGATACTGCCGGAAGTACATTGGATAGAAAAATTTATGGTGGTACCGATCAAGAATTTTCGAGAGGGATTTTAAAAACAAACGATAATAATGTTGTTGTTTATGGAATGGGAAGTTCTACAAATGGTGATGTTATTGGAGCTTATGGTAATTATGATTATTGGATTTTAAAAATAGATTCTGTTGGAAATATTATTTGGCAAAAATGTTTAGGTGGCACTGATAGCGATGCGGCCTACGATGCAGTTCAAACTGCGGATAATGGATTTATTTTTTCAGGATATTCAGCCTCTAATGATGTAATGGTATCAGGAAATCATGGAGGAAATGATGCATGGATTGTTAAAACGGATTCCCTCGGAAATCTCGAATGGCAAAAATCATTTGGCGGTACTGATGATGATGAATCGTGGGCAGTGGCAGTGAATGATGATAATACTATTTTAGTTGGTGTGAATGCATTGTCTGCTAACGGAAATATTTTAAATTCTCATGGTGGTCCCGATGAGTTTTGGATAGGGAAATTGTCATCGAATTATAACGTCATTTCAGGAACTGTTTATGCCGACTTAAATAATAATCTAGTGCAAGATACTTTTGAACTCGGATTGCCTAATCATCCGGTTAGTGAAGTAAATTCACAACAACAAGCATTTACCGATGCAAATGGTAAGTATGAAATCATGGTTTTCGATTCAGGTTCTTTTACGATCGTGGCAGATACTCTTGATCATTTCGGTCCACACCCGCAAACACAAACAGCTGTGTTTACAACTGCATCAGGCAATGTTGAT
>JAKPPP010000229.1 GCA_029547265.1 Bacteroidota bacterium | reverse complement strand
CCGCAGCTTACACAATCAGATTCGAAAAAAGAATTATTATAACTTTTTACGATATGACTATCGAAGCCTCTTCCGGCCATCGTCAATACAAATTCCCCTTGCACTTCATCACAAGCACGAACACAACGGAAACAATTGATGCATTTCGAGAAATCGGATGTCATGTACGGATGACTCAAATCTTTCTTACGATCGAGATGATTCTTCCCTTCGGGATATCTCACATTTCTGACACCAACTTTCGCTGCAACACTTTGCAACTCGCAATTATTATTTACCTCGCAAGTGAGGCAATCGAGAGGATGATCGGTTAATACTAACTCAACAATATTCTTCCTAAGTTTTACTATTCGATCACTATGCGTGTAGATATAAGAATTCGGAATTACGGGAGTATGACATGATGCTTGCGATTTTGCAGGACCATCTTTCACCAATGCTACATCGACACTGCAAACCCTACACGACCCGAAAGGATCGAGATTAGGAGCATCGCAAAGCGTAGGAACCAGTTCCTTCCCCAAATTACGACGAACGAAACTTAAAATCGTTTCACCGTCTTGAATGGTATAATTTATATCGTTGATAAATGCTGTTGATGCCATTTAATTAATTTTAAAATAAGTTGATAATTCGTCTTCAAAATATTTCAATGCATTTTTGATAGGCAATGGTAATCCACCGCCCAATGCACATAACGAACCTACTTCCATAGTCTCTAGTAAGTCGTTCAATAAATTTTTATCAATCTTATAATCTCCTGCTTGTGCTTTTTCTATTAACTCATAGCCTCGTGTTGATCCTATTCTACAAGGAAAACATTTACCACAACTTTCATGAGCAGTAAAACGGAATAAATGCTGAATATAATTTATAATCGGGAAATCTTCAGGCAAACAAACTACTGAAGCATGTCCCAATAAAAATCCTTCGCGAGCAAATGAATCGAAATCGATACTTAAGCTATCAATTTTACTAACTGGCACAAGACCTCCTAACGGTCCACCTATGTGCATTGCCTTTACTTTCTTCTTAAATCCACCTCCAAGGTCATTAATTACCAATGAAAGTGGCGTTCCCATATCGACTTCATAAATTCCCGGGCGATTAAATCCGCTGTCGAGTGAAATCAATTTCGTTCCCGACGACTTCGCCGTTCCGATAGCAGCATATTCTTTTCCTGAATGACTATAGATAAACGGTAAGTTTGCTAAGGTCTCTACATTATTCACTACTGTTGGTTTATTGAATAATCCTTGTTGAGTTGGGTAAGGAGGACGCACTCTCACCTCCGGACGTTGTCCTTCAATAGAACTCAGCAAAGCTGTCTCCTCGCCGCAGATATAGGCTCCTTGAGCTTTAATAACTTTGAAATCGAAGTTGAAGCCTGTTCCCAGAATATTTTCACCAATCAGTTTTTGGTCATACAACCATTTCACACAATCGGAAATAATATCTACCGATTCAGGATATTCGCCGCGGATATAAAGAACTCCGTAATTGGCACCTGCGATAAAGCCTGCCATCATCATACCCATCAACAAAGCATGAGGGCGATTTTCGAGAATGTATCGATCGCTGAATGCACCTGGATCTCCTTCGTCGGCATTGCAAACAATGAACTTTGTGTCACCGGGAGTATTTTTACAAGATTCTAATTTAAATCCCATCGGGAATCCTGCTCCACCTCTTCCACGTAATCCTGATTCTTTTAATTCGACGATAAGATCAGAAGGATTTCTCTTGACAAAAGCTCTGAAAACATCGTAATACTTAGCGGGATCGCCATAGTCAGTTGTAAGTACTGCTGCACCAGTACTTCCTACATGATATTTCTCTTTGGTTAACGATTTCTTTGAAGTGATATCTTGGATAATATCTATATCGTTACCCGAATAATTTTTTCCGTTCACATGAAATGCGCTATTCTCGTGACAACGTCCTAAGCAGCACATCTCACCTATTTCCTTTTCATCAAACGATGATTTCAATTTATCGTGAACACTTTTTTGAGTCCCTGCTACCAAGCAAGCACTACCGTTACACACATAAACTTTTTTTCCTTGGTTCTCAGGTTTCAAAAAATCATAAAATGATACCGTGCCATAAACGGTTGATTTACCTACAAGGAATTCTTCCCGTATGCGGTCTAAATCGTCCATTGATGGCGTTCCTTCTTTAGCAGCAGCAAGTCCTAATTCTTCGAAAAGGTTTTTCGATAGGCCTTTGCGTCCCGACAATTCACTTATATTCTTCGACATGCGAACAGTATTATCTTTAATTTAATTTAACTTACTTTTCTTGACTATAAAATCGCCCTAGTAATGATTCTCGGCGATATTTCGATTTCAATACAGGCACAAGTCTACATTTGGCCACAAAATCAGAATGGTAATATTACAGAAAAAAACCATTTATTTCATGGGAAAAAGAAGGAATTCTTAGTGATAAAATGTTGAAAAAAGACAGAAATACGACAAATAAAGCTCGTTTCCTGACCATTTATTAGAGCATCAAATCCATTTGAAAGGATTTCCACTCCATGCCATCCACTAAAGATGTCTTTGAAACCGATTCATTTATGACAAAGCCTTCAGATTGATAGCATTTAATTGCAGCTGTATTATGGTTATAAACATTCAACAAAATACGTTTTGGGCTTGCAATTGCCAGTGACTCATAAATCAGCTCGCGAACCAATAATTTTCCCAGACCAAGTCCACGTAAATCGGGATCTCCAATTAACAAACGGCACAATTTCACCTCATTTTCGTCAACCTTTACAATTTCGGAATAACCGATTGTTTCATCTGTATTCAAATCAACCACAAAATAGGGATGAATAGAGGTATCTGATAAATGTTTATCCCATGCAACTTTAGTGAGGGGGAAATTGAACCCCGGTCCAGAAAATTGAACCAGTAATTCAGGTGAATTCACCCAAGATATCAAGCGATTAACTTCAAGAAGTTCGAATGGCCGTAGATAAATCATTTTACACAATTTTTTGAGCGAAAGCGATAACATGTCCGTCGGGATCGGCAATATAACCTACTTTATCACCCCAATTTCTATCAGCAGATTCACTAACCAATTTAGCACCGCAATTTACAGCATGATTCATCTCCAAATCCACATCGGCAACAATGAAATAAAGCTCACAGCGAGGAATACCGGTGGCTTCATCAGGATGAGGTAATAACGGAGTAATAATTTTAGCGATTCCAATAGAAGGCATCAATCCCAATTTAAGTGAATTGGAAATATTAAACTCAATCATTCCGGGAGCAATCATATCCGGTTGAGATCTCAATAATTTAGTATAAAACTGAGCACTCAACTTTTCATCATGAACATACAATATAACTTCTGTATTCAGAATATAAGAAACCATATTACAAAGATGATAAAATCAATTAAAGATATTCAGATCGAAGCAATGAAAAAATCAATGAATCCTCAATCACCTCCGCTTTTTTATAGTGTTCACGTAGATATCCTTCTTGTACAAATCCGAATTTCTTAACCAAAGCTATAGAAGCATCATTTCGAGGACCAATACAAGCTTCAACACGATTTAGCTCCATGACATTAAATCCATAGCCAAGCACAGCTTTCATTGCTTGCGACATTAATCCTTTGCGCTTATAAGAATCATCTCTTAAGTCGTAACCGATCTCAGCACGTTGATGCTCTAAATACCAAGTATGGAATCCGCAGCCGCCAATGATTTTATTTGTGTTTTTATCAAGTAATTGAAAATTAACAAACGAACGATTATAAGTCGACATACCCATAGAATGGCGTGCACGACTTCTGATTACCTCTTCACGAGTTGAAAATCCAAAGAATTCGGACAATTGTTGATCACTATAGTGCGTATGCACAAACGTATATACCTCAGGAGTAAGTTTCCTTAAATTTAAATCAGGCGTAGTTATTATTTCAAAATTCATAGTTAAATATTGGCAAGAAAGATAATTGCATAAGAGATTTTGCATAGTTGGATTAATCTCTTCGACATTTAAGTTGAAACAAATATAAATAATTAAATTAAGTCGTGAATTAGCAATACATTAAGCGAGGGCGTGACAACAGTCATTTTTTCCCGCAAAGAAGGTAGGTAATTTTGCGCCTTAAATTTGATCACATGAAAAATTCACTAGCATTCATCTTACCCGTAATTATCGGATTATCATCATGCGGGGGAGGTCAACAAGATCAGCCTGTAGCTGATGCAGGTCCTTCACAAGCCGATAAAGATCTACTTCAACAAGCGCAGACATATTTTCAGGCATTGCCGGCAACAGCAGAGAATTCTGAAAATAAAATCACTGATGAAAAAGTCAAACTAGGGAAAACACTTTATTTCGATACACGATTAAGTTTAAAAGGGAATAACAGTTGTAACTCATGTCATAATCTCGATACTTACGGAGTAGACAATTTACCAACTTCAAAAGGAGATGCAGGTAACTTCGGTGAACGCAACTCCCCTACTGTTTACAATGCAGCATTGCACGCAATTCAATTTTGGGATGGAAGAGCAAAAGATGTAGAAGAGCAAGCAGGTGGGCCTATTTTAAATCCAGTTGAAATGGCTATTCCGAATGAAGCATTTATCGAGAAAAAACTAAGAGGTGTTGAAGAATACCAACCGATGTTTAAAGCCGCCTTCCCTGATGATAAAGAAGCCATCACCTTTGCGAATATTACAAAATCGATCGCTGCATTTGAGCGCACCTTGCTTACACCATCAAAATTTGATGATTTCTTAAAAAGCGATAATAATGCTTTAACGGCTGAAGAGAAAGACGGACTAAAAACATTTATGGATGCTGGTTGTATCACATGTCACAATGGCCCGGCTGTTGGAGGAACAATGATGCAAAAATTTGCTCTTTTCGGCGACTACCGTGAGTTAACACATAGCAAAGGGAACGACGAAGGATTGAAAAAACAAACGAAGAAGGAAAGCGATAAAGACATGTTTAAAGTTCCTTCGCTACGCAATATTGAAAAAACCGGTCCTTATTTTCATGATGGAAGTGTGGCCGATTTAAAAGAAGCGATTAAGATTATGGGCAAAACTGAATTAAACAAAGATTTAAGTCAAGCTGATATTGATAAAATTTATGTCTTCTTAAAAGCATTAACAGGTAAATTACCTAATAACGCAAAACAAACAGCGATGAACTAATTTTCACCGCATAAAAAAAGAGGTTCTCAAATCGAGAACCTCTTTTTTTAATGTCTTAAAGTATATCACTCTGTAACAATCGTTAAACTTATCGATTTAGTTATATCGTTTAAGTTAGTCACGGTAAACAAATACTTACACTTCGTTCCGGGAATAGTATCTGCCTTAGTAGTAAAATCGTAAGAATAAGAATCACGATTCGTTCCGGTTAATCCCTTGCTATAAACAGTTACCAGAGCTGAATCATTAACCGATTTCGAAATATTAAAAATTCTTAGTTCTCCATTCGTCCCCTGCTTAGAAGCTTCAATACCGATAGTAAAAACTGAATCGCCGGGCAAGGTATCATTTGCATGAAGAAACAATGCACCTGTCTTGAAATTAATAACAGGAGGTTCAACTCGTTCCTTCTGACATGATAGCATGAAGAAGGAAAGTGACAATCCTATCACCGCAAGAACAATTTTATTTATAATTTTCATCAGCGCGTCTTTCTTTCCCGCAAAAATAGTCATTTAAAATTACTGCTTAAGCTTTCAATTTAACAGGAATCCATATTTCTTCTTCCGAATCGGGCGAATGATTCACATATTTAGAGCCTAATACCTCAAAATGTGGACGATCATCGATTGTATAATCCGATGAAGGCAGCCAATCGCCAAAGATTGCCTTAAACACCTTTTCTCCCTCTTCAGGACCACCTTTATAGTGAAACACAGCGTAGAGGCCTTTTTGAAGAAAAACTTCTCTAAAACCTTCAGGAATCGCAGCAGAAGCTTCAACTTCAATAGCAGCCCATTTCTCGAAAATAATTGCAGGACTAAAACGCGACCAATCTAATATCGGAGGGTAAAACTGGATTGAATACAAATCAGTACCAATTGTATTGGCAATCTGTTTACGATTCATCATAAACGAACGCCATAAATCAGGTGTTGTATTTTGATTATATGACATCAACATCGATTTACCGATGAGTCGTTTTTTTTGAAGCACTTCAAAGCGAGGAACCATGAAAAACTGAGCGAGCTATTATTTACACTCTTTATCAGGAGTACAGGCCGGACCGTTAGAAACCTCGAGTTTAGCAACAGGATTATTCTTTCTCCATTCAGCAAACGATTTTGTCAAAGTCGACAAGAATACTTCCGCCGGTTGTGCTCCTGAAACTGCATATTTCCTATCGAAAACGAAGAAAGGAACACCGGATACACGAATACTATCAGCTTCATGAATATCTTGCTTCACACGATAAGCATATTCATCATTTGAAAATGCTTCTTGCACTTCTGATGAAGTTAGACCGATTGAAAGTCCGAGTTCAGTTAAAACTTTTACATCGCCACAATCTTTTCCTTCAGTAAAATAAGCATGAAATAAACGCTCTTCAATTTCATCACCTTTCCCTTTCGATTTAGCCAGTTGAATTAAACGATGAGCATTGAAAGAATTTGCTACAACAACTTTATCGAAATGATAATCTAATCCGGCAGCCTTAGCCATGTTCACCACATTTTGGTGCATAGCAACCGATTGCTCATAACTGATTCCTTTTCTTTCCGCCAGATACTTATAAACGTTCACTTTCGTATCGAATGAAGTAGGAACATCAGGATCTAATTGGAAGCTTTTCCAAACAATTTCTACATGATCACTATCCGGAAACTGTTTTAGTGCTTGTTCATAATGGCGTTTCCCAATATAACAAAATGGGCACATAATATCGCTCCAAACCTCAATTTTCATCTTTGCAACTACTTTATTATCAACTACATTACTCATGGTATCATTATTTGGAATAGCTTTTGCATTAATGTTACTTTTGCCCTCGCCGCAAGCGGATAAAATCCATACAGCCAAGAAAGTAATAGAATAACAAAAGTATTTCCGGTTAAATTTCATGCAGTAAAAATAAGAAAAGTAAAGCTTGCACAAGAGAAGTAATTATAGCAATTCCCGTTAAAACAAAAGACTTTCAAAATTATTAAGCACGGAAACTTTCAATTCTTCTTTATATCACCATGTCCAGAAGCAAAAACTGTTTTGTCGGATTTGTAAAATTTGTAATACATACGGTAATAATTACCTGAGGCATATAAGCTATCATTCAAATCGAACAAAAACAAGGGATGATTTGAGTTAAACTTCATTGCCCCATTTTGTATTTTCTGCCCAGAAGTGTTTGTAATCACAAATTTCATAACAGCGATATTTCCGGCATCTACTGCAAGAGTCAACATTTCTTGAGTGGGATTAGGCATACCGGAGATGAAAATGGAAGATGATTGGGCACCAGTATAGTCTAAGGTATCAGTGAAGTTAAATAAGGAATTTACAGCTGAAGAATGAACTTCATTTGTTGTCCAATCGGTTGAATCAACATTACCAAAGTGGGCGCCAACATCATCCGTTTCAGTGATAGAATTAACTCCTGTCATATCAATTGCAGTAGAAGTCGGAGTAGAATTATCGTCGTCGTCGGAATTACATCCTAAAACTAAAAACATTATAACCGGAAGTAAATATTTCATCTTATCCATTTCGTAAATTATAAATATTATAAACGAAAGTAATAAAAAAGCAGGATCATTTCCAAAAACGATCCCGCTAATATCATAAAAAAAACAATCTTTCTCTATTCTTATGAAATCAACTTCTTTTCCATCTCCAATGCTTTTGGGAATAGAATATTATTCTCAAGGTGAATATGTTTATGAAGATCTTCTTCAAATTCTTTTAAAAGCGCAAAAGCAACTCTGTAAGTGGTACATCCATCTGCGGGAGCATTATAGTTATTGCTTAACTCAGCTATTTTACTAAAACGATCACCTTCAACATCATGTTCTTGCATCATCATTGCAATAGGATTCTTAACTGTACCGAATGGTGCCTCGTTCATATCGACTCCGGTATTAATTGCTTCCACCATGCGATAAACATAAGGGAACAAAATTAACTCTTCCTTTTTCATATGAGCAGTCAATTCACCGGCTGCCGCAACAAATTGTTCATTTATCTCAAATAACTCCGGATGATTTCCTCCGTGAACATTACATAACTTATCAAGAAATTGCAACAAAGGTGGAATTGCATTTTCTACATAGCGATGGTGTGTTGATTCGATATAATCGATCAATTTATCAAGAGACCATGAACTATATTCATTTGCTGAAGGACTAGGAATCATCGAAACTTCGTTTAATTCTCTCAGCAACATTTCGCGATCTATACTCTTTTTATCGCAAACTTCATCAACCGATTTGCCGCCCTTACAGCAAAAATCAATACCATATTTTTGAAATACGGCAGCAGTGCGAAAATCATTCGCTACGAATGAACCTACACTAGGGGATTTTGTCATTTCCATTTTTTTATTTTTTTAATGCTACACAATCAAACAACGCATGAAAACCTAATTGCAAATCAAAAAAGATCTTCCATTTTTAATATCTTCAGAAAGCTCAAGCAAAGTTGTATTCTCAAGCATTCTTTTTAATTCATCACGCACCACTTTAAATTTGTGGTGAATTGAGCAAGGCTTTTTTTCATTGCAATGATGAAAACCTAATCCGCAGCCTTTAAAAACCGCATCACCATCAATTGCAGCGACAACTTTACTCAATTTCAATTTAGAGATATCCGATTTTTTCATTCCAAATCCGCCATGTGGCCCCTTTACAGAATCAATGATTTGATGCTTCACCAAGTTTTGCAAAATCTTGGCTGTAAATGAAGCGGGACTATCAATTTCTTCGGCAATTTCAAGTAACCCTACCCTATTACCATTTAATGAATTTAATGCGATGAAGATAGTAGCCTTGATTCCGTATTCACATGCTTTGGAGAACATCCTTTCAATTTTAAAGCAAATGTATATGCTCAAAAAATAGTAAAGGACATTTTTGTCCGTTATTATTGACAAAAATGACAAATCTCACTTTTAAGCGGAAATAGATTTAATTTTCGGTCAGAATTAATTTAGAACTATTGAGAAGCATCCCATTTTGATAGAGTTGCAAAAAATAAATTCCCGTAGGAATTCTTTCTCTATCAATAGTAAACTCGTACCCCGATATTCCGGATTTTTCCAGAAGCATTTTCCCTTCTAAACTAAAAATACGCAGTTGACAATCTTTCAAATCAATTGAAGATTTCACTATTGCTGATTCATTAAAAGGATTCGGCGATATGGATATTGAACCGTTATCATTTAGAGAATTCAGTCCCGTAAAACAATTAACTCTAAAGGTAGATCTGCACGTATCACCATTATAAACTGATTCGAATATGTAGGTTCCTGCTTGA
>JAKPPP010000218.1 GCA_029547265.1 Bacteroidota bacterium | reverse complement strand
TGCGGCACAACAAGGATTCAGCTTTGAAAGTGACGAATATTTTTACGATGCCTTTCGTTACGCGCAACTTCAAGATGCTCTAGAAAGCGGAAAAGTACAACTCGATCATACCGAAAACGGAAACAAAAAATTCGGAACCGTTGGTGCTGTCGCACTCGATATTCATGGTAACCTTGCAGCTGCAACGAGCACAGGAGGCATGACCAACAAACGCTTTAATCGTATTGGAGATAGTCCGGTGATTGGTGCCGGAACCTATGCCAACAACAATACCTGCGCGATTAGCTGCACGGGACACGGCGAATATTTTTTAAGAGCAGTAGTAGCATACGACATCAGCTGTTTGATGGAATACAAAGGACTAAGTCTTCAAGAAGCATGCGAGAAAGTTGTCAACGACAAACTCGTAAAATTCGGTGGTGAAGGCGGACTCATCGCTGCCGATGCCAAAGGAAACATCTGCCTTCCCTTCAACTCCGAAGGCATGTACAGAGGCTACGCGAAAGATGACGAAGAGGTAGTAGCGATTTATGGCTAATCACCCCTTATCAAACCCCGAAGGGGTGACATTATCATAAGGGGTGACATAATAATAACCGGGGGGGGCGGGGAAACGATAATTATTATTTACTTTGTCCTACCAAACCTACCAACATGAAAAAAGTACTAAAAGTAATTGGAGTAATAATCGGCGCTTTTATTGCGTTCGTATTAATCGCTGGACTCTTTGTATCAAAAGATTTCCATTATGAAACAAGCATTGCTATCAATGCGCCTATCGAAAAAGTATGGGATCAAGTAAGTAATCTCAACAACCACGCGAACTGGTCGCCATGGGAGAAAAAAGATCCCAATATGGTAAAGACTTTTAGCGGAACTCCCGGAACAGTAGGATCAGTAATGAGCTGGAAAGGCAATAAAGATGTTGGTGTAGGATCACAAACGATTACATCACTAACACCTATGACTGACGTACAAACATTGATGAAATTCAAAGAGCCATTTGAGACAGAATCAACCGCATTTTTCAAGTTATTACAAGGTAAAGACGGAGTTCAAATCACTTGGGGATTTGATTCGAAATACCCCTACCCTTTCAATGTTAGTCAGCTGTTATTCGACATGAAAAAAATGATGGATAAAGACTTCGTTCCGGGATTAGAAAAACTAAAAACTGTTTGCGAAACACAATCTTCAACAAATTAATTATTGAAGAATTCTATAAAATTAAAAAGCCTTTAGTTTATCGCTAAAGGCTTTATTTTTATGATCTGTTCGGGACTTTACATTTTTCAGTATTAGGCTTTCGCGAACGTTTTTGTCCGCCGCAATTCCCCCAATTCTTAATTGAAATCCCGAGATATAAATCAACACCATAACTATCCGTTAATCCTACCAA
>JAKPPP010000216.1 GCA_029547265.1 Bacteroidota bacterium | reverse complement strand
CAACGTCTGTCATTCGGTCGGCTGGAAAAAGTGAACTTTCAGCAATTTTTGTTCCGGAGGCAGAGAGATAATACTGGTTATTTCGATTGGAGCAATAGGCGTTATTTTCAGACCAAGCGCCAAAAACTGAGCTTCAATAGCTTTGTAATTTATAATCGAGGAATCGTAACGGAAAGTGCAAAATCCGACGTTTTGATCGAAAATGAACGATTCGATGCCCTCCGTCATTTTCATTAAATCCTGCATGTTTTTACCCGACTGCGCATCCGGTAAACCTTCGACCCGAACGGTCATTAATTTACTGCTGGATGAATATTCCTGTCCAACGAAAAGCACTCCAATGCAAAACAGGATCATTAACGAAATCACCAAAATGCCCAAATTGCGTCGCCTCATACAAATGCTTCCTTTTAGCTACTACCCCAAAAAAAGCGATATAATATAAGGACTTACTAACTAAAATGAAAGTAATATGATGGCAATTTTAAAAATATTTCTAATCAAAGGACAAGGAATTTGCAGGTTACTTTATCAACAATATTTTGATCGTTTTGGAGTAATTACCTGAATGCATCCTAACCAGATACGTTCCGCTTGAAAGTAGCGAGCCATCGAAAGTAACCGAATGTCGGCCTTCTTGCCTCTCTCCTTTCACTAGCGTTGCCACTTCCTCGCCAAGTAGGTTGTACACGGTTATAGTCACATTCCCGGCTTTCGGTAAGGCATAGCTAATCGTGGTCGTCGGATTAAACGGATTCGGGTAGTTTTGCGCCAGTGAATAGCTAATCGGAATATCCGGCTTTTCCAATTCTAATTGCTCAAAAATAGCTTTTGCCAGAGATATATTCTCTTCTGAATAGCTTTTTGTTAATATGATATTTGGATTTTTAATATTCAGGCGCTTCTCTCTGATGGCAGGAGGAATATGGGATAAATCCTGAGCAGTAGTAGTCGGTTTCCCTGAATTTTCACCTACTAAATTGGTTTCGAGGGTAATTTTCGCTCTTACTATTTTACTCTCTAATCCCTTTGTATTCAATGAATAGGTAGGTTTTTGAGTGATGTGAACATTGGAAGCATTGAAATTAACATTCTTTATTATCCCAACTATATTGCCAGTGGTTTCATCGATAAGTTCGACCTTGTAGTGGATATAACCTTCTTTACCGAACGCTTTACTCGCCACAATAGAATCGGCAAATCCTGATTCTTCCATAAAGATTACTTTTGAATCCTCCTTCAATTGGAATGGCTCGGTCAGAAGAACATCATTCAAGTTGTCTATTTTCGAATAATCCACTTCATCAGAAGCATCAACGAAAGCAATATTTTGACCATCAACATTCAGACCTTCAAGGTTATATTTAAAGTAAGCATCCCCCTTTTTAATAATAAATCCCCTGCCTTCGACAATTTTCGGTGAACTTTTACTCAAAGGACCCAGCGTCTGGGAAGTACTAAAGTAGTAGGGAAGTGAATTGGGATAAAATGAGGATACGTACATATTGGAATGGTTCGAAGTCGCACCGTTTCCTACCTGAACATATTTACCTGTTGTACTTAAGGTCTGAATACTACTGCTCACAGGATAACCACCATCAAAGCGGATAGATTTATTCAACTTGGTTCCGGAAGAAGGCTGTTGACTCCAAACTGCAAAACCGCTGGAACTTGTTCCGCCTCCGCGATTAATCGAACATGAAAATCCGTAGACTCCATAATAATAACGTACTGAAGGATTTCCCAGATAATAAAAAGCCATGTTCTGTACTTCGATCCAGCAGGCAGAGTAAAGGCAATTTGGAAGAGATGTAATAGAAGGGCTCTTGTTTGCCGATGGATAAGATATC
>JAKPPP010000212.1 GCA_029547265.1 Bacteroidota bacterium | reverse complement strand
ATTAAAATCTTATTCTTTACTTCAGCAGTTGTTTGTGCCGATGAATATTTTGTGCATCCTAAAAAGGCGATTGCGAAAACAATAATGAGCGTGAGTTTCGAATTCATAAACAATGAATATTTTTTATCTGCGTTTTTTGATTGAATTAAAAAGAGCGTTTGATTTATTCAAACGCCCTTAATTTTTTCAGAGTATTACTAGTTGATTACATGCTTCCAAAGATCGTTGGCGATTGAGAAGACCATCAATGCCAGCAGTAATACCATTCCTACTACTTGAGCACGCTCCATGAATTTATCGCTGAATTTCTTCCTGGTGATACTTTCAATCAATAGGAAAATAACATGTCCTCCATCTAATGCAGGAATAGGAAGAATATTCATGAATGCAAGTACCATTGACAACAACCCCGTTATTGCCCAGAACTTAGGCCACTCCCATGTACCGCCATAAATTTGTGCGATACCTATAGGTCCTTGGACTGAATCAGTTGCCTTTTCTTCTCCGGTAAATATTTTGCGCAAGCCTTTAACATTCGACACAAGTGCTTCCATTGCATCAGAACTTCCGAATGCAAATGCGCTTGATAATGTAAACGGAGTATTCTTATAATTCGGATTAGGAATTGCTTCAGGCAAATAGCCGATACCAATTGTACTATCAGCACGAACTGCGCAAACTATATCCATAGTTGCCGAATCACGTTTAATATTTAATGTTACTTGTTGATTACAATACGCAGCAATTTTATTCTTTAAATCGTCAGAGTCAAGGACTTTATTTCCTCCTACTCCAACAATTATATCACCTTCTTTAATTCCGGCTTTTCTTGCAGGAGCGCTATCTGCAATAGTGTTGATATGAAACTGTTGATAGCCTGTTCCGATGAAATTTAACCTTCCTGTTTTACTAACTGTTCTATAAAAATTATCGGGAATAGAAATCTCCATCGTCTGTCCATTTCGTTCAATAGTTACGTTCGCACCGAACATTACGCGAGAAGAAAGTACATCATCAAAGCGATCGAATTTCTTTCCATCGATAGCAAGAATTTTATCTCCGTTTTTAAATCCTAGTTCTTGTCCGAGGCGATATGCATAAATCCCTTCTCCTTTATTTACTTCGCTTACGGGTAAATAATCTTGCTTATAATGCAGCAATGAAAACGAGAAGATGACAATTCCGAGAATAACATTCATTGTTACTCCGGCAATCATCACAATTAAACGTTGCCACGCCGGTTTCGCTCTAAATTCCCATGGTTGAGGTTCGGTAGAAAGCTGATCGGTATCGAGACTTTCATCGATCATACCTGCAATTTTCACATAGCCGCCTAAAGGCAACCAACCGATTCCATATTCGGTTTCTCCTTTAGTGACGCTGAAGAGTTTCACGCCCCACGCGTCGAAGAATAAAAAGAATTTTTCTACTTTAATGCCAAAGGCACGGGCTGCAAGAAAATGTCCTAACTCGTGAAGGGTCACCAGTATTGCAAGGCCCATGATCAGCTGGGCAGCCATTATTAATCCGTTCATCAATTTTTTTGTCTTATCGCACTGCTACGGGCAAGGCGCTCATTTGTTATTCCGTTTTACCGGTTTTATTCGATTTTAATCAGCGGCGAAGTTACAAACTTTTTACCCCCACGGCTTCTTTTGTTAATGCTCTGGCTTCTAAATCGCATTGGCGGTAGTCGTCGAGGCTAGGTTTAGCGATAAACGACATTGTTTGCATCACCTGTTCAATCACCTCAGCAATCTCGAGGAAACGCAATTCTTTATTAAGGAAAGCCGCAACGGCTACTTCATTGGCTGCATTCATGATACAAGGTAAATTACCTCCTTCTTTCATAGCATGTTGAGCCAATCCGAGGCAGCGGAAAGTTTCGGTATCAGGTTGCTCGAAGGTAAGTTGAGGGTAATCCATGAAATTAAACCTCGGGAAATCGCTTTTTATCCTGTTCGGGAAGGCCATTGCCACTTGGATAGGCAGTTTCATATCGGGCAATCCCATTTGTGCTTTCATTGAGCCATCGGTAAACTGAACCAAACTATGAATAATTGACTGTGGATGAACCACTACTTCAATTTGGCTTGGAGTTAAGTCGAAGAGCCATTTAGCCTCAATAATTTCGAGGCCTTTATTCATCAAGCTAGCCGAATCGATAGTGATTTTGGCGCCCATCGTCCAGTTAGGGTGTTTCAAAGCTTGATCGCGAGTAACCGACTCTAAATCAGTACGTTTACGACCTCTAAATGGGCCTCCACTCGCTGTTAGAATGATTTTCTCGATCGGGTTATGATGTTCTCCGAACAAGCACTGAAATATTGCAGAATGCTCAGAATCAACGGGATAAACCGAAACATTATTCTCTAAAGCCAATTTTGTAACGATATCGCCTGCCACCACTAAAGTTTCTTTATTAGCGAGCGCGATATTCTTTTTATTCTTGATAGCGGCGATGGTAGGTTCGAGTCCTGAAAACCCGACCATAGCTGTGAGCACCATATCGATACTATCGAGGCTCATGAGTTGTACGATGGAATTATAACCTCCAAAGACCTTAATAGGCTCATCCTTAAGAGCTTCCTTCACCTCAGCATACTTACTTTCATCGGCGATAGCCACCGCATTGGGCTTAAATGTTTTTGCTTGCTCAATTAATAAAGCAGCATTTGAGTGAGCTGTTAATACTTCCGCCTCGAATAAATCGGGATTTGAGGCTATTACTTCCAATGCTTGTGTCCCTATAGATCCTGTAGATCCTAGAATGGCAATTCTGCGTTTCAAATGATGATAATTTACTAAGGTGCTGTCGAATAAAAAACGAAATTACAAATACTGCATTAATATCGAGGAGGAATAAGAATTAATCTGATTGTAGATAGTAATGATCATTCCAATATTAAGGTTTACTAATCTGCGTAGAATCTGCAGCAGACGAGGGAGAAATTAATAATTTACCTGTAAGAAGATCTAATTCGGGGAGGGTATCGATTGGGGATTGACTCTCGCAATCGTTAGGGTTTTGCGAAGAAGAAAAAATGGCCGGGACTGATTCGTCATCAACAGTGATGGTCGGTAACCTATCTGAAGAGGAGGGCTCAACTCCAGTAATAAAGGGGTTACTCTGTTCTGGCTTTTCTGTAGATAATTTCTTTACAGATCCCGGGCCAACCTTAAAAAATGGTTTTGTATTCGCGGTGTTAAAAGTAGTATATTTTTTTAAACCGTGAAATTTTTGTTCGTTTTTTTTAGTTTTTTCTTGATTTTTGACTGAATCGGTAATCAGGTTAACCTTATTTCGGTTAGGCGCAGGTAGCTCAGCCGATACATTTTTTCCCTCGAAGAAATTGCTTTTTGAGCTAACGGATGATGGTTTACCCTTATTGCCCCCATTAATAAAGAAATAATACAAAATACAAATTCCTGAGAGGCATAAAACCACCGGGATCGTAACTCTTCTGGTCGATTTTTTTCCGGATTGCTCCATTATTAAGTGCTTATTAGGACTTAGAAGCTGATATAATCAAGGGGATTTACCGGACTTCCGTTAAACCATAATTCAAGGTGAAGGTGAGGACCTGAGCTATACTCACCGGTATTTCCAATTACTGCAATAACCTCACCTGCTTTCACATAATCACCAACGTTTTTCAATAGCGCAGAATTGTGTTTATACAAAGTAAAAAGATTATTGCTATGCTGAACCCCAATAACATAACCGGTTTCAGAGGTAAAATTAGCAATAACTACGGTTCCGTCGAGGGCTGATTTAATCACCTCATTCGGACCGGATACGATATCGATTCCGTAATGCTTTTGGGCTGTATTAAACTTAGTGGTGACGCTTCCTTTCAAGGGAGTAAAAAAGCTATAACTGCCGATACCGGAAGAAAAGGCTTTTTCTGTGCCTCCATCGAGTGCGTAGCGGTCGCCGCCCTCAATTTGCAACCTTAATTGAGAATCGGCCTCGGATTTTTCAAGGTGATGAATACTATCATAAAGCTGCTCGGCCACCTGCTTTCGGGTCGGTTTGGTTGAATCCGCCTGACCGTTGATTACCTTCATCATGTTTTCGATGAAATGCTCCTGAGCGGATACTTTTCCCAAGAGCGTATCCGTTTTTAAGGTCATATTCACCATACTTCTACGCATGTTTACATCGGCATAACCGGGGATGTACTCGCGAATCGGCGTAAAGGCAATTAAGTATAAAGTAATGGTTATCAAGCTCAAAGCAAACGTTCCGCCAAAAACCAACACATTCATAGGCGTTAATCGGAGGGCGAATTTTTCCTCCAAGGTTTGGTCGTTCAATACCACCAAACGGAACTTGCTTTTTAAGTTCCTGGCTAACTTACGGCGATATGCTTTTAAAATGGGCATCGCTACAAAGATAATAACCTTTGCATGTGTTCGGTATGAATGCGGGAACGAACGATTTTTTACGATATTTGTAGGTTAACACTAAAACCCACGGTTTTCAGTTATAGTATATCAAAATCCGTCATTAAGCATTAAGCGAGCATCCGTGAAAAATTTGCGTTATATACTTACCCTGCTGGTATTGGCCATTACTTGGACATCCTGCAGCGTACATAAAAACAATGTGATCAGTCGTAATTACCACGGCACCACTACCCATTACAATTTTTACTTCAATGCCCGTGAAAGGGTAAAACAAGGTGCGCAAACATTAGCCACTGCGCATGAAGATAAATACGATCGTGTACTTTCTATTTTCAAGTATGCAGATTTAACGAAAGCGAAAGCTGTATTTCCTGATATGGATGAAGCTATTAAAAAAGCTTCGATTGCCATTCAGCGTCACTCGATTTATGTAAAAGGGAAAAAAGACAACAAGGTAGCAGAGCGAAATAAATGGATTGACGACTGTTATTTGTTGATTGGTAAAGCTCAATTCTACAAACACGACTATTGGACATCGATCGAAACATTTCAATATACTTCATCAGAATATAAAGAAACAGACATTCGTCCGGAGGCATTATTATGGTTAGTAAAATCATATCTTGAATTAGGAAAAACAGTTGATGCAGAGTACCTAATCGATTATTTAAAGAACGACAAAAAATTTCCTGATAATTTGAAAGGAGATTACAATGCAGTAGTGGCTCAATATCATCTTATGAAAAGAGATGTTCCACGTGCTATTGAAGCATTGAGAAAAGCATCAGCAACCGCTCGTAAGAAAGATGACAGAGCGCGTTATACATTTATCCTTGCTCAACTACTTCAAAAAGAAGATAGCCTTCAAGAAGCATTCTCGAATTATGAAAAAGTAATTCGCATGAATCCTGTTTATGAAATGTCGTTTAATGCTCGTATTAATCGTGCGAGATGTTACGACATCAACAGTGGAACAGGAGAAATTGTGAAGAAGGAATTAAACAAAATGTTAAAGGATGAGAAAAATATTGACTACAAGGATCAAATTTATTTCGCCCTTGCTGGTATAGCTCGTCAAGAAAATAACGAAGCTTTAGCCATCGACTATTTAAATAAATCTGTTAGAGCAAATACAACTAATCAAACACAACTTGCGCAGAGTTATCTTGAATTAGGTAACGTATATTACAAACGTCCTGAATATATTCCGGCTAGTGCTTACTACGACAGTTGCCTTTCCAATTTATCGAACGACCATCCTGACTATTACGATATTCAATCGAAGCGTAACAGTTTAGATCGATTGGTGAAAAACTTGAAAGTTATTTCAACTGAAGATAGTCTTCAAGCACTATCACAACTTTCTCCGGAAGAACGCGCTGCAAAAATCGAAGCTCAGATCAACGCAGAAAACGAACTAAAAGAGTTAAAGAAAAAAGAAGCAGAAGAGAAAAAGAAACTCGAAGAGCAACAAATTCTGGAAGAAAAGACCTTAACAAGTCAGCCGAAAGGAATTAGCCAACCGGGGCTAACTCAACAAGGAGCTTGGTATTTTTATAATCAATCGGCCATCAGTTTCGGGTACAACGAATTCTTAAAGAAATGGGGTACTCGTAAAATCGAAGACAACTGGAGGAGAAGTGAAAAAGAAATTGCTATAGAAAATCCCGAAGGAGAAACAGGTATATCATCAATGGACAGCCTTGGAGATTCACAAGAGGCGATGAATGATTCGATTAGTAAGTTAGATGCTGCTGCCAGAAAAACGGCTTATATGGCGTTAATACCGGGAACTCCACAACAGATAAAAGAATCAAACACAAAAATTGCTGAAGCACTTTACAATTGCGGAGTTATTTATCGCGAGCAATTAAATAATTTCCCGGAGAGTGTTAAAAGTTTTGAAGAATTAAACAGAAGATTCCCTGAGAGTAAATATAAGCAACCAAGTTATTATAACTTGTATCGCACATTAATGGCTTTAGGAGATTCAGCCAAAGCGACAACTTATAAAGATTATCTGTTGAGCAATTATCCTGAATCAGAGTATTCAAAATTGATTACTAATCCAAATTACTTTAAAGAATTACAAAAGAAGACGCAAGTATTAGAAGTGTACTATGAAAACACATACCGTGCATTTTTAAATCGTCAATATGAAGATGTGATTTCTAGAAAGACGGATGCCGACGGATTATTCCCCAATAATAAGTTAGCAGGCAAGTTTTCTTTATTGAAAGCGATGGCTGTTGGGAAAACAAAACCAATTCAAGAATTTGAATTAGCATTGGAAGATGTTATTAGAACTTTCCCTAAGGATACAGTAGCAACTCGTGCGAAAGAAATCTTGGATTACATTCATGGAAAAAATGTTGCTGAGGTTCCTCGTGATAGTGCAATTGAAGCTAAGAACCTTCAAAGTTTTATTGACTCAACAACAAAATATACGTTCACTCCGGAATCAGTTCAATACTTCCTGATCCTCTATAAAATCGGATCAGTAAATACTCCGGATCTAATAAATCGCTTGAAAGGATATAACAATGTTAATTTTAATTCTGACAGCTTATTAGTTAAAAACGGTAACATCGATTTAACTTATCAATATATTTTGGTTTCACCATTCGACAACAAGAATGAAGCTATGAATTATTATGTATCTGTGATGAATGAACAAGGGATACTCGACGAATACGATCCGTCGAAAGTTCAGTTCTTTGTAATATCACAAGATAATTTGACGCAGTTAGCAAGGAGTAAAAATATCCCTGCTTACGCGCTCTTCTTCCAAAAAAATTATTTGCAATAATCTAATCACGTATTTTAGAAGTGATCGGAAATTTTTTGTCGCAGCCCTACCCTTTAGAGCAAAGGCAATCACGAAAATTTGTGGTGGCCATTGCCTTTGGTGTTTTTGTCTTTTCATTTCTTTACTTTTTCCGTCCGTTCGGATTATATGCCTTACCTGCTGAAGAGTTACCAATAGTCACATGTCATTTTGGGCTAATTTGTACTGGAGCGCTACTTTTTAATTTTTTTGTTTTACCACAAGTAATTCCTGTCTTAAATGATGATTTAAACTGGACGGTATCAAAAGAAATTATCAGTACACTTTGGAACATCTTAACTATCGCACTAGCTAATACACTTTACTCTTCCTATTATTTGGGGGCAGGATTTAGCTCTACTAAGTTGTTATTTTATTTGGCTTCAACTTTAGCCATTGCAATTTTGCCTGTTAGCATACATGTTTTAATAAAAAACACTATTTTATTAAAGAGGAATTTAAAAGAGGCCGAACAAATTGCGGTAGGCATGCATCATAAAAAGCGTTTAACGGCAACCCCTGATGCAACACTTACGATAAACTCAGAAAACAAAAACGAGAAATTTACCATTCCCGTTGGCGATTTACTTTACATCTCATCAGCCGATAACTATATTGAGATTTTTTATCTGGAAAATGGCAGAATCAAAAGTACGCTCATCAGGGCGACGTTAAAATCGGCTCGTGATGACTTAAGGGCTTTTACTGCTTTTTACCGTTGTCATCGTGGATGGATAGTTAACCTCGATCAGGTAGAATCGATAACAGGAAATGCTCAAGGGTATAGATTAATCTTGAACCATACCGATGTTACAATCCCGGTTTCACGGAATTTAAACGTAGAAATCACCAACCGTTTGTCGAAATAAGCTGCAATTCGCCCCTTTTTCTGCTATTTATCCCAAAAAATTGATGTTTGTCCCTTAAATTTTGACAGGCTAGTAACCCGCTGTTTATTTGCAAAAAACAATTCTATGGAAACCATCATCACCATTTTAAGGTACTTACATGTAGCCGCCGGAAGCATTGCATTATTAGCAGGACCTATCGCTATGGCCAATCAAAACGGAGGAAAGACACATCGCATTAGCGGCAAAGCGTACTTGTTTAGCATGTTCTTTATCGTGCTTAGTTCCATCATTCTTTCGGTATATTCAGGAAAGTGGTTCCTTTTTATGGTAGGAATTTTTAGTTTGTATTTAGTTGGAACAGGATATAGGGCTTTATATTTGAAGAACCTCCACAAAGGGCAAAAACCATATTTGATAGATTGGATTTTGCTTTATGGATCAGGAATTACCGCCGTAGCATTATTGATTTGGGGAGCAACAAGTTTGTACTATGAAAATAGTTTCGGAGTTGTAGCCATCACTTTCGGATTTTTTATGTTTAGAGGAGTACGTAGCGATTATAGAAGATTCACTATTCCTCCATCAGAAAAGAATCATTGGTTGTTTAGTCACATTAGCGGAATGATTGGAGGTTATATTGCAACAATTACCGCCTTTACAGTACAGAATGTACAAATGAATCCGAGTTGGGTTCCATGGTTAGCGCCAACAATTATTTTGGTTCCATTCTTAGTGATGACCGTAAGGAAATTTAAAAATAAATCCGACAAAGCCAAAGCACTTACTTTAACAATGAATGTAAATCGCGAAGGTTAATTGATACCGGTAAACAGAAAAAATAATTGGTCGCTGATAGAAGTTTTATCGTCTTTAAAATAAAACTTTCCGCCCCATTTATATTCAATCTTTTTATACGTACAATAATGTTCGGGACCACCAATTAATACGGTAGTAACCTTACGATTCGGCTCATCGGAAATAGAAACTGATTTTGTAGTTTCTACAAGTACTTTGTTTTGAGTTGCTGATTTGTCTTCACCTCTGTCGATAGCTAAAGCAGGTTTCAACTTATCACTGCCCGATTCCATTTTTAAAGAATGTCCTTCATCTTCACCAACAGCAGGAGAAAGTTTTGATTTATTCGAATCTTCTCCTGCATTTTCCTTATTTTGTAAAGAAGTTGAAGTCTTATCTTCCCCGGTACTAGGGCTTATCGGAATAGAAACAACACTATAATTTTGCGTTTCGGGCTTTGCTTGAGGTAAAGGAGAAGCTTGATTAGTGTTCTTAATTATTGGTGGAGGAATTACCTTTTTCTTTTGTTCACTTTCAGTTACAGCTAATTGTTCGCGCTCTTCTTTTGCTTTTTGTTCGAGTTTTGTTTCTGCCAATTGGAGGTCAGACAAAATTGACTTGGTGTAGTCGACATCATAGCCCATTTCATCCATATCAACTAAATAACGAATGAAAGCAACTGGCTGATTATAAACTACGATGTTTACTCCTTCATACTGCTTAAACAAACGCACTCCGATTTTATACGGATCTAAGCCTCCACGTACTCGTTCTTCGGGAATATCAGTGCGAACATGAATTTGTTTCGTGATATAGCCGTTTTTAGAAAAAGAAAGAATGTAATCCGAATTAAGTTCCAACTTTAAACGAAGGTTTTTGTCGCCCGGCAAGGAATAAATCGACTCGCCATTTTTCTTCACATTCACAAATGAATTTTCAAATGTGCCATTTTCTATCGTAAACTGAACTGGAATAATTAATGAAGCCGCTTCTACAGCTATACAACTTCCGAAAAGAAGCAGTAAAGCAATAAAATATGTGCGGAGGAATTTCATTTATATCAAAAATACGAAACAGGGGCATGCGGTTCAAATATTTTATCGGATTTCTTGTGAATCCTGCCTTGCAAAAAGTGACGTTGGCAATAAAGAAGCGAACTATTACCAAAAATCATAATTTTTTTCAAAAAAAATCGCTGATAAGCCCCTCTAAAATTTTTAGTATTCTTTACTTTGCACCAACAATTTAACCTCTTTATGAAACACCATTACAAAACCACATTGTGCAGAATCAGAGCCGGCATTTTCGTGCTGGTTTGCTTGTTGAGTGGCTTCAGCGTGAAAGCGCAAACAAGTTTGAGTCCGGGAGACATTGTCTTTGCCGGTTATATTTCAACAGATGATGCAGGAGCGACGCAAGACGATGCTTTCTCGTTCATTTTGATGAAAGACATTCAGGCTAACACTGAAATCTATTTCACCGATTTAGGCTGGACAGACAACAACGCATTTCAAGAAGTTGATCCTTGCGGGTTAGGCACCGGAACATTCGACGACGGAATTATTAAATGGACAGCGTCATCTGATTTAACTTGCGGAACACAAATCACCATTCAGTGTAAATCACTGTTGACAGCAACATCAGGAACTGTTACCGGAGAGCAATCAACCGCAAATAACATTTTTTATTACATCGATTTACCGACAGTTAATGGTGATCAATTATTTGCTTATCAAGGATCAACTGCCAGTCCGGCATTTATTGCAGGAATGGCAATGAATAATTTATGGGAACCAAATCTTGATCCATGTACCCATACTTCATCTTTATCGACATTACCCGGAGATTTAGTAAACAACAATGTTGCGATATTCCCTGATGCAGTAAATGCTATTTACAGTGGCAGCACCACTTCAGGAACAGCTTTGGCTACAGCAATATTAGATGCTGCAAATTGGACAACTGATCTTTCAATATCATTGCCAATTCCATCAGCTAATAATTTACCATTAACGGCAACATTTACTCCATGTGTTATCGCAAACGCACCATCTATTGTTTCGCAACCGGTAAGTGTAAATGCTTGCGAAAGTGATACTGTGAGCTTTAGTATTTCTGCTATAGATTACACTTCAGTTCAATGGCAATATTACGATGGAAGCAATTGGATTAATATGATCGATACAGGGGCAATTTCAGGGAGTAACGATACTACAATAGTATTTAGTAATGTTCCTTACAGCTATAACGGAATGACATTACGTTGTGTAGTAACTGGAAATTCATTACCTGATGCGATCTCGGATTTAGTATTCTTATCATTAACAAAATTACCTGCAATTACTTCCTTTACGCCTAGTAGAGCGGTATGTGAAGGAGATAATTGTTCATTCAATGTACAAGCTCCCGGCGGAAATGGAACATATACTTATCAATGGCAAATTGATACGGGATTAGGATTTGTGAATTTAACAAATGGAGGAGCGTATTCCGGAGTATTAACAAAAACTATTGTTATTACAACAACAACAGCATCGATGAATTTAAATTATTTCCGTTGCGTAATAACAGGACCATGTGGACCTTCTACTATTTCAACTCCGGTTTACTTACAAGTAAATATTCGTCCTGCAATAACTCAACAACCAATTTCATCAACTATATGCTTGGGAAGTAACACAAGTTTTTCAGCAAATGCGCTAGGTAGCTTTGTAAATTTTCAATGGCAAATTGAAAACGGCGGTGTGTTTACAAATTTAGTATCGAATTCTATATATAGCGGGACAGGTGGAAAAATACTTACAATTACTAACCCGGGAATAAATCTCGATGGAACACGTTATCGTTGTTTAGCAACTGGGACTTGTAATCCGGTTGCAATTACCGATACAGTTACTCTTCATGTAAGAACAACACCTTCGGCACCTTCATTCACTTCCGGAACTTCAGTAATCTGCAGCGCTACTAACGGTGAAGCATATATGATATCATCGCAACAAGGTGTTGATACGTATAATTGGACAATTTCAGGGAATGATATCACATACTCTGCAAGTGATACAACTGCAACTGTAAACTTCGGAGAAAATGCAACATCAGCAATCATCAGTGTAAATGCATCTAACCAATGCGGAACTAGTGCAAATGCTGCAATTAATGTTTTGGTTAATCCTGCCTATCATTATTACAATCCGATCTATATCTGCCCGGGAGACAGTACAGAAATAAACGGGACATGGTATTCAACTTCAACAACATTAACTGAAGCAAACCTAACAATTTTCGGTTGCGATAGTAACTATATTACTGAAGTAGTTCAAGTGCCTTCATACGATTTACATCTAAATGTAACATTATGTGATGGAGACAGTGTTTTTGCAAATGGAATGTGGCAAACAACCGCTGGAACATATAACGATTATCTCATTTCATCTTTTGGATGTGATTCACTAGTAGAAACTATAGTTACTATTAACTATCCTGATCAAATAAATCAAACTTTAAGCATTTGTGAAGGCGACAGTATTTTCTTAGAAGGTAATTGGCAGTTTACTGACGGAACATTTATTGACCATTTCATTAATTTAGGCGGTTGTGACTCAACAGTAATCTCAACATTAACTGTGAATCCTTCTTATCTCTTCACTCAAACAAGTACAATTTGTGATGGCGCTTCATTGTTTTTTGGAGGTAACCTCTTAACTACAACAGGAACTTATTATGATGCATATCAAACCATCAATGGATGTGACAGTACATATGTATTAAACTTATTCGTTAATCCGTTACCGTTAGTTACTCTTTCAATGGACACAACGGTTTGTACAACGCAAAGTCCGATTACTCTTTATGGTGAATCACCAGCCGGAGGAACATGGAGCGGTGCAGGTGTAAGCGGAAATCAATTTGATCCTTCTTCAATCGGAGCAGGAAGCTATGAAATCCTTTATACATATTTCGACGTTAACGGATGTAGCGCTACGGTATCAGATACTATTATAGTAACTATTTGCAGTGGATTAAATCAGCTGAACAATACAAGCTGGACAGTTTATCCGAATCCGGTACGCGATCAATTGCATATAAAAACGGATGCTTCGGCAGGACTTTACACGATCTCTATATATGGTGTAGATGGCCGATTAATCGAAAAATCTCGTCAAACGATTGTAAATGAAGCAATTATCAATACTTCTGCCTTAGTGGAAGGGTCTTACATGATCACTCTTGAAGGTGTTGAAGGCTCAGTATCAATACGTTTCACAAAATAATCGATGATAAACCAAGCAAAAAGCCCTGAAGATTCTTCGGGGCTTTTTGCTTTTATGGCCTTCATGAAGTTCGAAATGAAGGATAATTCACTAATTATTAGCAATATAGCATGTCAGATTTGCCCTTAAAAGTAAAAAAGGGTAACTTCGCGTCCCTTAATTTGAACTTATGCAAAATATAATTTATCTGATTCCCCTTCTCGGTATTGTTGGCCTAATCGTTATGGCTATTAAATCCGCTTGGGTAAGTAAACAGGATGCCGGTGACGCTAAAATGCAAGAATTAGCCGGATACATTGCCGACGGTGCAATGGCGTTCCTTAAAGCAGAATGGAAAGTACTAAGTATTTTCGTAACAATTGCTGCAGTTTTATTAGCTTATTCCGGAACGATTCATGAAGTAAATGGTAAGCCTATCCACTCTAGCTGGATCATTGCTATTTCTTTCATCATCGGTGCTGTATTCTCTGCAACTGCAGGATACATCGGAATGAAAGTGGCTACTAAAGCTAACGTGCGTACTACACAAGCTGCACGTACAAGTTTAAAGCAAGCATTAAAAGTTTCATTTACCGGTGGTACTGTAATGGGCTTAGGAGTAGCAGGTTTAGCAATCCTTGGTTTAGGAGGATTATTCATTGCTTTCCTTAACATATTTGCAGGACTTGGAGTTGACACAGTTAAAACTGCAATCGAAGTTTTAACAGGTTTCTCTTTAGGTGCTGAATCAATCGCATTGTTTGCACGTGTTGGTGGTGGTATTTATACTAAAGCTGCTGACGTTGGTGCTGACCTTGTAGGAAAAGTAGAAGCAGGAATTCCTGAAGACGACGTTCGTAACCCTGCAACTATTGCCGATAACGTAGGTGATAACGTAGGTGACGTAGCAGGAATGGGTGCCGATTTATTCGGTTCTTATGTTGCTACTATCCTTGCTACCATGGTACTCGGACAAGAAGTTGTAGTTACTGATAACTACGGTGGAATGTCGCCGATTTTATTACCAATGGTAATTTGTGGATTAGGAATTATTTTCTCTATCGTAGGAACAATGTTCGTAACGATTAAAGACGAAAAATCAAACGTACAAAATGCATTGAACCTAGGTAACTGGGCTTCGATGATCTTCACTGTAATCGCTTCTTATTTTGTTGTAGATATGATGTTACCTGAAGGTGATATCGTTTTACGTAGTGCTACTTTCACTAAGATGGGCGTATTTATGGCTATCGTAGTTGGAACTGTTGTAGGAGCTATCATGAGTATTGTAACTGAATATTACACAGCAATGGGTAAAGGTCCGGTTAACTCAATTATTCAACAGTCGTCTACAGGACATGCTACTAACATCATCGGCGGATTATCAGTAGGTATGAAATCTACCGTTATTCCTATCTTAACGTTAGCGGGTGGTATCATGGCATCTTATCATTTTGCAGGATTATATGGAGTAGCTATCGCTGCTGCAGGTA
Source organism: Bacteroidota bacterium (assembly GCA_029547265.1). GTDB lineage: Bacteria > Bacteroidota > Bacteroidia > AKYH767-A > OLB10 > CAINEC01. Next base: position 18,068 of record JAKPPP010000212.1, on the reverse strand, counting down.
TGATGGCAACTACTGCTATGCAATTAGCAATTGATGCTTTCGGACCAATTGCTGATAACGCAGGTGGTATCGCTGAGATGAGTCAATTACCTCCTGAAGTTCGTGAGCGTACTGATAACTTAGATGCTGTAGGTAATACAACTGCTGCAACAGGAAAAGGATTTGCTATCGCTTCTGCTGCATTAACATCATTAGCTTTATTTGCTGCGTTCGTAGGTATCGCAGGAATTTCTCATATCGATATTTACAAAGCGAATGTATTAGCCGGATTATTTATCGGTGGTATGATTCCTTTTATCTTCTCTGCATTATGTATTCAAGCGGTGGGTAAAGCTGCAATGGACATGGTTCAAGAAGTTCGTCGTCAGTTCCGCGAAATTCCGGGTATCATGGAATACAAAGCGAAACCTGAATATGAAAAATGTGTTGCGATTTCAACTACTGCTTCTATTCGTGAGATGATTATGCCGGGAGCAATTGCATTAATTACTCCGTTAATCGTTGGATTTACATTCGGACCTGAAGTATTAGGTGGATTATTAGCAGGTGTAACAGTAAGCGGTGTATTGATGGGAATTTTCCAATCGAATGCCGGTGGTGCGTGGGATAACGCTAAGAAATCATTCGAAAAAGGAGTGATGATCAACGGCGAAATGTTCTACAAAAAATCAGAACCACATAAAGCATCAGTAACAGGTGATACTGTTGGTGATCCGTTTAAAGATACTTCTGGACCTTCAATGAATATCCTTATCAAGTTAATGTCGATTGTATCATTAGTTATCGCTCCTTATATCGCGGTAAATGGTGAACAAGATGGCGGTGCTTGCACAGGAGATAAAATGGAGTGCTCTAGTGAAATGATGAATGCTGCTCATTGCAAAATGATGCCATGCGAGAAAGATGCTGAAGGTAACTGCGTTATCGATTCTGCTACTTGTGCTCAATGGATGGCTGAAGGTAAAATCGACAGCTCAGCTTGCGTTTCTTGCGAGAACGGAAAATGCCATATCAAAATGGATGCATGTATGAATGCTTCAAAAGCTTCATGCGATGAGCCTTGCATGGAAAAATGCAAAGGTATGGGCATGGATTGCAAATCGGGATCTTGTCCTCATATGGCAGCCGGTAAATGCGAAATGAAAGGTGAAGGACACGAGTGCAGCGGCGAAATGAAAAGCTGCTCAGGTGAAGCCGGAGCTGAGAAAAAAGACTGCTGCAAGAAGAAGTAATTCTTAAAGATAATAACAGAAAAGGTCATCATTAATTTGATGGCCTTTTTTTTATCTCGACTCATGCGTTCCAGACTCGACCCTACGAACTGACCAAAAGCTAAGTTTTTGTCAGGGCTAATCCTCCGAATTGATCTTTTTTTGCAATTACTTTGTCATTTATGCATTTATTTGTTCTATTGGATATTCTAAGATTATCTTTGATCTGTGCAGAAACGAACTACTAAACCTCCCGCGCCGGTAAAAGCTCCGACGGCTGAACAAAAATCAGTCGATAAAAAATGGCTGTATCTGTTTGTAGCTATTCTAGGATTTCTTTTATACGCAAATACGCTCAACCACGATTTCACGGTTGACGATGGCACAGTAATGGCCAACAATAAAATTACCAAAGAAGGCATAAGCGCTATTGGTAAAATTTTTACTTCTTCTTATCGCGCCGGATTCTGGGAGCGGAAAGAAGGATTATATCGCCCATTGTCAGTAGCCATGTTCGCTGTTGAATGGCAACTTGGCGGAGGAAAACCATTCCTAGGACATTTAATCAACGTTTTATTTTATGCATTAACGGGAGTCATTGTATTGTCGGTCCTAAATCGTTTGCTGAGTACATTACATCCGCTCATACCACTCTTCGCTACGTTATTATTCATTACTCATCCTATCCATACCGAAGTAGTTGCGAACATAAAAAGTCGAGATGAATTAATGAGTTTCTTTTTCGGATTATTATCCCTACGTTGCTTGCTTTATTATTTTGATAAAGAGAAAATTCAATTCTTCATTCTTGCCAATCTTTGTTTTTTCTTAAGCTTACTTAGTAAAGAAAGTAGCGTAACATGGCTCGGAGTTTTTCCGTTATCAATTTGGTGTGCAACAAATGCTGATTTAAAGAAAACAATAATTAGTACTGTGCCATTCCTTGTCATCTTCGGAATATTTATGGCCATACGTACTTCCATTTTAGGAACAGTAACAGGCGAAACCGAAATTTTGTTGATCAACAATTCATTGGTAGGCACGAATGATAAAATGATGCAAATCGCGACAGCATTTTCTGTATTAGGAAAATACCTCGGATTACTATTTCTTCCTATCACTTTAATTTTCGATTACTCTTATAACACCATTCCGAATGTGCCCTTCAGCAATATCAAAGCTTTCTTGCCATTGCTGATTTACGTTTCATTATTCATTTATGCCATCAAAGAACTACCGAAAAGAAATTTGCTGGCGTATGGAATTCTGTTCTTCTTAGGAACCATTAGCTTACTCTCGAATATTTTCTTCTTATTAGAAGCCACAATGGCTGAACGATTTGTTTATACTCCATCGCTTGGATTCTGTATAGCATTAATGATAGTGTTAGCCAGGATATTTAAACTTAATAGTGGGAAAACAAGAGAGATAACGGTAACGGATATCCGAAAACCCGGCACATTGCATTTTATTGTTATTGTAATTTGTTTAATCTTCTCAGTAAGAACGATGGCGCGTAACAGCGACTGGAAAGATAACTTAACCTTATTAGCAAAAGATGTGCAATCGGCTCCCGAAAGTGCCCGCATCCGTTATGCATATGGAAGTGCTATTTTGGTTGAACAAGCCTTGAAAGAAGAAAATCCCGCAGTAAAGAATAATTTACTACAGAAATCAATTGAGCAATTACAAAAAGGAGTTTCATTGATTCCGAATTATAATGATGCTTGGTATAATTTAGGAATGGCTTACAAAGAACTTGGCGACAGTAAAAATGCTGTATACTCTTTTGACCAAGCACGCAGTTACAAGCCCTTTACCAATGCTTCCAAACTTACGAACTCAGGTATAGCTTACGGAAAGAACGGACAATACGACAAAGCTATTGCCGATTTAACGAAAGCTGCTGAACTCGACAACGACAATTACGAGATTTACAATAACCTTGGATTATATTTAGGAGAATCGGGAAATAAACAAGGTTCATTCGAAGTATTCGAAAAAGCTTTAAAATTAAAACCGGATTTCGATAAAGTTTACTATAATAGAGGAAATATTCACGCGCAGAATAAAGAATACCGTGAAGCAATAGACGATTACAAAAAAACGTTGAGCATTAATGCATCATTCGGTGATGCTTATAACAACTTAGGAAATTGCTATGCGGTACTTAACGAACGTGACTCAGCGAAAATTTGGTTTGAGAAATCAGTGGCAATTGATCCTAACAATGTAAAAGCCATTATCAATTTGAGTATCATTTATCGTAGTTTAGGCGATACTGTTACTGCCAATCAATACTTGCAAAAAGCCCGTTCTATGGGTGCTAATTTCTAGAAATGAAAAAATTACTTTTTTTGTTGTTGATAGTTGTTGCGGGATGTTCATCGCCCTCGCCTAGCGGCAATGCTACCTCCTATTTCTCTATTGACGGATATTTCAATAATCAAATACAACACTTTACATCCGACAAAACAGGATTAGAAAAAGAGATTACTAAAGACGGCAAAAAAGAAAAACGAACTTTTGCGAATGTTAATTGGAAGAAAGAGCTGAAACCATTTCTTGAAGCCGACATTAATAAGCCGGCATGGAAAAGATCATACCAACGCGATTCGAGCAGCAATGGAAATGAAACATATATTGTTTACTCGGCATTAGAGCCAAAATTAAATGTCCGCAAGATTGAACTTTACAAAACAGCCGACACCTTATCACGCATTAAAATACTGACGGAAAAACAAAATGCATACTATCATGCAATGCAAACAATGGAATACATTCCGTTTAAAGAATACACTATAAGTGGCGGACAAAAAGTAATTCTTGCAGATACAACATCGTACTTAATTCATTCTGTATTTATCCATCACTAATTTTTTTGAGGTTCCTTAACAGCATTAAATAACATGTATAATATAACTCTCCTCTTCAGCTTGTGGCTCGGACAACTATTTTTAGTTGATCAGCCCTTACCTTTTAATTTTGATATCACAGAACAAAACGGTAAACCGGTATTCATCATTCACAATGCCGAAGAAAGAATTGTATGCGATATTTATCGAGTTACTGAAGATTCAATGTTTGTTAGAGTTCCTGTGTTTGACTCTGAATTTAAACTACGTATTGAAGGTGATCGTTTGCGAGGCAAATGGGTGAACTACGGAAAGAAAGGCGCTCCCGAAATTACATTTATGGGATACAAAGGAGTATCTCAACGATTTACCGATCAAGGGCAACCGGCAGCAGATATAAACGGAAAATGGGAAACATGGTTTGATGTTGATTCGCCGGATTCATCTATTGCGATAGGAGTATTTAATCAAGATAACAACCATGTAACGGGAACATTCTTAACTGAAACAGGAGACCATCGTTATTTAGAAGGAAGTTTAGTAGGACGCACTTTAAAGATGAGTGTATTCGATGGAACACATGCGTGGCTTTATGTTGCGGAAGTGAAAGGCGATTCGATGAGCGGAATGTATTATTCGGGAACAACATATAAAGCTCCCTTTCATGCAAAAAGAAATCCTTTAGTAAAACTTCGCGATCCAAATACCATCACATCGGTAGAAGGAAAACTCGATTTCTCATTCCCCGATCTTGATAGCACAATTGTTTCATTGCACGATACGCGATTTAAGAACAAGCCGGTTATCATTCAAATTATGGGATCATGGTGTCCGAATTGCATGGATGAAACAGTTTTCTTGAATGAATTTTACAAAGCGAGAAAAGAAGAAGGCGTAGAAGTGATAGGATTAGCATTTGAAAGAAGCGGAGAATTCAGCAAAGCCAAAACATCGGTAAGTAGATTAATTAAAAAATACGATGTTCAATATCCTGTTTTAATTGCGGGAGTATCGGGAAAAGACAATGTGCTAAAGCAGATACCACAAATTAAAAACTTTATTTCGTTTCCTACATCCATTTACCTCGATCGCAAAGGCAATGTTGTAAAAGTTCATGCAGGCTTTGCCGGACCTGCAACAGGAGAAGAATTTGAAAAATTCAAAAAGGAATTTAACAAGACGATGGATAAATTGATACGGTGAGGGGGGATAAATTCTACTAAATCGTTCAGCGAATAATAATTAAATATTCCTGATTAGAATTCCTCTATTGCTTCGTTTCGACTCATTTCAACTACAATCTCGCTTTTCGCCTCGCGCAACTTCGAACCTCGAACCTCGAACAATAAACTTTTATTTCTGAATAACCGTATTCGTCATTTTATTCAACTCAATTTTAATCTGCAAAAAGCGATTATATTTTTCGAGTAAATCATCTACTTCAATATTCTCAACTACGCGTTCTTTTATTTCGCGTTGCAGTTCATATAAAAATTTATCGAGTTGTTTTTTCTTAATGTAAACGATGGCATCAATAACTGTTTTATCGAGATGGTCTTTATCTGTTTTCACAACAATTCCTTTCTCTTCCCAGTTTGCTAATTCGTATCGAGTTGTTAAAAGTGATATAGCCGTTGCCTTCAATGTTTCTTCAAGTCCTTGAACAAACGATTGTGCTTCGTATTGCTGTTGTTGTTCAACTAACGTACTAAACTCCGCTAGTATTCCTGCATACAATTCATTACTAAAGTGAATTCCGTCTTCAGAAATTTCTCCAATTATAAAATTCTTCACCTTCACTGTTGGTATTGGTGCACTCGGATGTTCGGGTTCAGTACCGGGAATTACAAAATCGAGATCGGCATAATTCAAGAGAATACGAATCAACTCTTCCTCTTGATTAGATGTGTTTAATTCATCATGAATAATTTCATCTTCTTGAGCTTGCTTCTCAATATCATTTAAAATAATTTCTTCTCCATCGGGACCTAATTCCGGTGGACCAGGATCAAATCCTTGCGCTCCTTGATACCCTTGCGATGAAGGAGAACTTTGTGATCCTTGTGATCCTTGCTGTTTAGCTGCATTACCTCGAAGAATTTTATTTAATTCGGTAAGCAAAACAGTCTCGCTCATTTCCATCAACGTAGAAGTCTGGCGTAAGTACGCAGCTCTTCCAATCGCATCCGGAACTTTTGCAATGGTATCAACTATATCTCTGATAAGGCCTGCTTTCTTAATGGGATCGCCGGCAGTTTCAGATAATAATAATTTCGTTTTGAAGGTGATAAAATCAACCGCACTCTTCTCGAGAAATTCGAGTAATTCAACTGTAGAAACTTTTCGTGAAAATGAATCAGGATCTTCGCCTTGAGGGAATAAAACCACACGCACATTCATTCCTTCCTCTAAAATCAAATCGATACCACGTATTGATGCTTTGATTCCCGCAGCATCACCATCGTATAAAACAGTAATGTTTTTTGTATAGCGACCAATTAAGCGTATCTGCTCAACCGTTAGTGAAGTACCCGACGAAGCAACAACATTTTCGATGCCTGCTTGATGTAAAGAAACTACATCGGTATATCCTTCTACCAAGTAGCAAACATCTTTCGCAATGATATCTTTCTTGGCAAGAGAGATACCATAAAGACTTCTACTCTTATGATAAATTTCTGTCTCAGGCGAATTCAAATATTTCGGACTCTTAGGATCAGTTTTTAAAATCCTTGCACCAAAAGCGATTACCCTTCCTGTTAAACTTGAAATAGGAAACACTACACGACCACGAAAGCGATCGTATTGTTTTTGCTCATTGATGATTGTTAATCCGGTTTTCTCTAAAAACTCCAGTTTAAATCCGTTGTCCAGAGCGGCTTTTGTTAATCCATCCCATTTATCGGGAGCGAAGCCTAGTTCAAAGCGACGAATAATTTCATCGGTAAATCCACGTTCGCGGAAATAAGAAAGTCCGATAGCAATTCCCTCTTCATTATTCCATAAGTAATCGCGGAAGAAATTCTTGGCAAACTCAGTCATTGCGAACAACGATTCACGGTTCGACTGAGCCTCTATCATTTCGGCAGATGGAGCTTCCTCTGCGATTTCGATATTATACTTATTAGCCAGGTAACGTAAAGCCTCGGGAAAAGAGAGATGTTCATGTTCCATGATAAACGTTACCGAATCACCGGCTTTACCGCAGCCAAAGCACTTGAAAAAGCCTTTTGCAGGCGATACGGTAAACGATGGGGTACGTTCGTTATGGAAAGGGCAAACACCCAGCAAATTGGAGCCTCGCTTCCTTAAAACCACAAATTCGCCGATCACCTCTTCAATACGGGCGGCCTCGAGAATTTTTTCTTTGGTTTCTTGGTTAATCACAGGATAAAAATAGGGAAAAAATTAATGAATTTTGGATTTTGAATTGGGGATTGCACCGATGGTGGTTTTGGGATGGGCCGCAGATTTTTAGGATTATTATGGTTGGTTATGATTATTCACCATAGGAGCAAGCTGACTATGTAGAAAGAAGATGTATTATGTTTTCGTCTTCGACGAGGAAAGGCTGGCGCGTTAGGATGGGTTTATGCTGACATATATCCTCAGGAACAAATAAAACCCTGAGAAAAAAGAAATACTTAAATGATTTCTAAGATAGTAGATTCTAAATCGGAAGTTAGAAAATCTTTGATAGTAGTTTCCTGACTTATAAATAATGAAACTAAAGATTCTGTTTTTGTATTCCCCTTTCTTATAATAATAACTTTAGGAGGAGCTCCGCGAAGCATTGAAAAATCGATGAAATCATAGTCAAAAGTGACAATACAATAATCATTGTTCTTGGCATACTCCCAAATTGTGTGGTCGGATGCGTCTAGTAAACCAAGACTAGAAATATGCGAACATCCGGGAAAATCTTCTTGAAGTCTTCGAACAATTTTGTACGAGACATTTTGATCAAAAAGCAATTTCATGAAGCAAAACGAAATTTATGCTCTCGGTCTGCAGCAAAGGCCAAACATGCCAATATTTGCGTATTTGAAACTTCAGGAAAATCCTCTGTTATTTGTTCATGAGACATACCTGATGCTAACCATCCTAAAACATCATATACGGTAATCCTAGTGCCTTTTATGCATGGCTTACCGAAACGTATATTAGGATTAACTTCTATGAATTCGATGTAGTTCATATTACAAATTTAATCATTTACACGTGAATTTGCAATATTAAATTTCCAATTCGTCATCCGGTGAGCAGAACACAGATTCGCCTGCGGGACGAGTCCCTAGGCTAAAAGGATACAACATTGGGGCAAGCTGCCAATGTTGTAATGGATTAATGGGGATTTGATTGTAGTTAGGATTAGATTATTGTTGCACTTAAACAACATAATTTAATATGAACAAAACTAAAACGTCTTGTTTTCGAGTAATTAGTGATTCCGCTCGGTAGTAAATTTCACGAGATTGATTAAGGATTCTTTGTAATTGCTATCGGGAATTCCTTCTAATAAATCGAATGCTTTTTGTTGATAGCTATACATCGCTTTGCGAGCATAATCTAGTCCGCCGTTAGCAAGTACGGTGCGAATTACTTCTTCAACTCTTGTTGCATCTTCTGAATGATGCTTAATGGTATTGATGATAAAATTCTTTTTGTCGGATGCTACATTTTGCAATGTATAAATTACCGGCAATGTCATCTTATGTTCTTTGATATCGATACCACGTGGTTTCCCGGTTTTTTCACTCTGCTCGTAATCGAAAAGATCATCTTTAATTTGAAAGGCAATACCAACTGCTTCACCAAAGTCGTGCATCCTCTTTACCATCTCTTTATCATTTCCTGCAGATGCAGCGCCTGTAGCACAACACGAAGCAATCAACGATGCTGTTTTCGCAGTGATGATTTCGTAATATACTTCCTCTGTGATATCTAGTTTACGTGCCTTCTCTATTTGCAAAAGTTCACCTTCACTCATCTTACGCACGGCAGTAGACACAATACGTAACAATTCAAATTCTTCGTGCTCAACAGAAAGAAGTAATCCTTTAGAAAGCAAATAATCGCCAACTAGTACAGCGATTTTATTTTTCCAAAGTGCATTGATTGAAAAGAATCCGCGACGTAAATTACTATCGTCAACAACATCATCATGCACTAATGTAGCGGTATGTAATAACTCGATAAATGAAGCTGCGCGATAAGTACTTTCTGTTATTCCTCCCGTCATGCCTGCAGTTAAAAAAACAAACATCGGACGCATTTGCTTTCCTTTTCGCTTCACGATATAATGCATGATGCGATCAATCAAAGGAACGGTACTCTGCATAGCAGTACGGAACTTCTTCTCAAAGAGATCCATTTCTCCGTTAATCGGAGCTTTTATATTATCGAGATGAAGGGCCATACCGGGCGGTAAAAGTATTAATTCGCTTTGAAATAGATAGGCAACATCATCTGAACATTTACAGGCTTTCCGTCTTGAACACCGGCTTCCCAGTTAGGCATGCCTTTAACCACTCTAACTGCCTCTTTTTCAAGCTTCGCGTTAATATGGTTTTTAGCCTTTACATCTATTACCTTACCCTTTTTATCGACTACAAAGCTTACCATTACCTTTCCTTCGGCACGTTCTTCCTTGCCGAAATCGGGATATTGGAGGTTGATTTTGATATAATCGAACATCGCCTCTTCTCCACCGGGAAATTTCGGCATTTGTTCTACCATGATAAAAGTGTCGTCGCGAGAAGGACTATGCTCAGGCAGTTGCTGTGCATTTACTTTTAATCCTGTTAAGCCAACAATTAAAAATAAGAATAACCACTTTTTCATAGGATGATCAATTTTAACCGTTCAATTTGCGAACGCTTTACACAAATGTAATAGAATTTTAGGATTTTGAGGAAGTGAAAACTGGGTAACAATTACCGAAACAAAGATAGGCGATGTGATAGTTTGGGATACCATAAAAAAGATCAAGATGAATGATCTATATCACTTCTTTTTATAAACCGGTACGGTACTGCAAGGTTCACCAAAAAGTATACTCTTCGCAACAGGGCGAAGTAAGGCTGTGAGTGCTACATAAGCAGATACAGGAACAGGTTTATCGGAACAGCCTTTAATAACTACTCTTGCATCATGATATTCTTCCGGATTGATTTTCGAAACTACCTCTGAAAACAATTCATCTTCTAACGTAGAGGCATTACCGAAAACTATTTTTTTAGCGAATGGCTCCAAAGCAGATGCTAATAACATCCATGCCCACATCGGAATAATCGCATCATTAGAGCAATGAATACTAACAAATTTTCCGCTATACTTCGACCAATCTTCTGAAGCAATAAACTCTCTGAATGACTTCTCGCGCAATAAAAAATCTTCGATCAGTTGTTCACGAATATCAATAATAACTCGCTCGCCAACGGGATACAATTCTTCCAAATTAATGGTAATTAATCCGCTTTGTGCAACTTTATTAAAGATAACATTGTCTTCCACCTTCTCTTTGGTTTTATTAATCAATATTCACGTATAAGCACTTCACTTGGAATAGAAAGCACTTCACTAATTTTTCTGATCATATCAAGTGTTAATTTTCTTTTCCTATTTAACACCTCACTGACTCTACTTTTAAATCCTATCAAATCAACTAAATCCTTTTGACGCATATCCATTTGTTCCATTCTAAATTTAATTGCTTCAATTGGATCAGGAAAATCTATAAAGTATTTTTCTTTTTCGTAATTATCAATTACCATGCTTAGTAACTCCAATTCATCTCCATCGTTCGTGCCCTTCTCTGCATCAAAAATTGTCTCCAACCGTACCAATGCACGTTCGTAGTCCTTTTTATTTTTAATTGGTCTTACGTTCATTTTTAAATAGTCTTAGCATCAATTTTATTATATTGAGCATGTGTTCCAACGAAACGAATCCATACGACTGATACCGAATAATTGATACGAACAATTAATCGATATGTATTCCCTTTTATATTAAATACAACTCGATTATTTTGAAGAAACGAGGCAGTAGGATAATCTACTTTAATATCTCCGGGACCCTTCCACTTAGACTTAGTAGTTTCATGATACCAAGATTTTAATGATTGCTCTGCATCTGCATGTTTCAACCAAAAATCACGTAAAGTCTTTTTCGCTATTACTCTCAAACTTTGCTCTTTAAATCAAATATACGAAAAAAGTTCCCGTTTTGGTAACTAATTTTTAAATGAAAATTGTATTGTATTGACTTTCAGATACTTTACCACATCCCTAATTCTAAACGAGCTTCATCGCTCATCATTTCTTTTTCCCAAGGAGGATCAAAAGTGATTTCAACTCGTGCAGAATTAACATCCGGCATATCGCGTACTTTCTGTTCTACATCGGGAGGTAATGTTTCGGCAACGGGACAAGCCGGCGATGTTAATGTCATCATAATATGTACATCATTGCCTTCGCTGATTCTGATTTCATAAATCAATCCCAACTCATAAATATCAACAGGAATTTCAGGATCATAGCACGTTTTTAAAACGTCGATGATTCGGTCACGCATTGACTTCACTTCAGGAATTGAAGGTCCGTTTTCTTGCGATGGTGCTGTATTCATATTCAACTCTTCCATGTCACGCTGTTTTATGTTGAAACCCTACTGCGTAAAGTTTCATTTGTTTGATCATTGATGCTAATCCATTAGCTCTGGTTTGTGCCATGTGTTGACGTAAACCGATTCGGTCAATGAATCCTAACTCCGCATTAATAATTTCTTCGGGTGTTCGGCCCGACATTACTTGTATTAACAAAGCGATTTCACCTTTTACGAATGTGGAATCACTATCTGCATTAAATATTATTTTTCCGTCACTCTCTGATGCATGCAGCCAAACACTACTTTGACATCCTTTAATTTTCCGATCATCGGTTTTAAATTCATCCGCTAACGGAGGAAGCTTTTGTCCGAGTTCGATAATGTATTGGTACTTCTCTTCCCACTCTTCGAATAATTCGAAGTCTTCTACAATTTCATTTTCTACTTGTTGAATATCCGACATCTCTTATGGATTTAAGAAGCTGATCGCCTTTTCTACTTGTTCAACAAAAAAGTCGATTTCTTCTTTTGTATTATAGAACATAAACGATGCACGAATGGTTCCGGGAATGCAGAAACGAGTCATTACAGGTTCGGTACAATGTTGCCCTGTTCTTACTGCAATACCTTTTGTATCGAGATACATTCCTGCATCTAATGCATTGATTCCTTCTAAAACAAAAGAAACAACACTTGCCTTTTTATCTGCATTACCAATAATTCGCACTCCATTCACTGCCGATAATTTCTCAGTGCAATAGTGTAATAATTCTTGCTCGTATTTTGTTGCTGCTTCACGATCGAGGGTATTCCAATAATCGATCGCAGCACCTAATGCAATTACATCTGCAATATTGGGAGTACCTGCTTCAAACTTATAAGGTACTTCATTATACGTAGTATGATCGAAAGAAACAGCAGAGATCATCTCTCCTCCACCTTGGTAAGGAGGCATTTCTTCGAGTAAATTAAATTTACCGTACAATGCGCCAATACCTGTAGGGCCTAACATTTTATGTGCACTAAATGAAAAAAAATCGCAATCTAAGTCTTGTACATCTACACTTCCATGAGCAACGGCTTGTGCGCCGTCTACCATCACCGGAATGCCTTTAGCATGCGCGCGTTTAATAATCTCTTTCACTGGATTTATTGTTCCCAATGAATTCCCTGTATGAACAATTGAAACGATTTTAGTTCGCTCATGTAAGAGTTGTTCCAAGTTATCGAGGATCAATTCTCCTTTATCATTCATCGGAATCACTTTCAATGTTGCGCCTTTCTCTTCGCATAGCATTTGCCAAGGAACAATATTACTATGATGTTCCATCGCTGAAACTAATACCTGATCACCGGCTTTAACATTCTTTCTTCCGTAAGTAGAAGCTACGAGGTTAATTCCCTCGGTAGTTCCTCTAACAAATATTATTTCGCGTTCATTAGCGGCATGAATAAAATCTTTCACCTTACCACGAACTGAATCAAAAGCATCTGATGCTCGCTGACTCAAGTAGTGAACTCCGCGATGAACATTCGCATTGTATTTTGTATAATAATCAACCAACGCTTGAATAACCGCAGTAGGCTTTTGCGAGGTAGCAGCATTATCGAAATAGACTAAACGTTTACCATAAGGTTGTTCGTTTAGGACAGGAAAATCTCTTCTGATACTTACTACATCGAAAGCTTTTGTGGTGTTAGCTGTTGTTGACATTACTTCAATTTTTAAAAGTTAAGCATTAAGTCGTGCAGTCAAACGATCTAACAAAGCAGATTTCAAATTCTCTTCCGGTATTTGTTCAATCACATCAGCAGCGAAAGCATGATTCAATAAAGCACGAGCGGCAACTTCTCCGATTCCGCGTGCTCTGAGGTAAAACAATGCCTCTTCATCAATTTGTCCGGTGGTAGCGCCATGACTGCATTTCACATCGTCGGCAAATATTTCCAACTGAGGTTTAGCATTCATGGAAGCATCGTCACTTAACAAAACATTTTTATTTGATTGGAAAGCATTCGTCTTCTGCGCATCTTTTCTAACGAAAATTTTTCCGTTGAAAACACCTTGCGCATGCCCGTCGATAATTCCTTTATACAACTCATTACTATAGCAATTCGGCATAGCATGATCAACAACAGTATGATGATCGATTACTTGGTAATCTTTCGCAATTGTTAATCCGTTTAAGTACGATGTGCAATTCACATCATCTAAACGAATATTCAAATTATTACGAACTAGTCCGCCACCCCATGTGAGGGTGCTGATATGTTGATAGCTATCGCGAGCCATGTTTACCTTATGGTAATTCACATGACAAGTATTTTGATCTTCGTCTTGTAATTTGATATAATTTACTCTAGCTTGCTCTGCAATTACCACTTCACTAACAACGTTCACTAACACCGGAGATTTTGATCCGAATGAATGATGTGTTTCAGTAACATTTACAATTGCATTCTTCTCTGCGATTAATAAAATTCGAACAGGAATATTTAATGCTTCTCCTGCAGTATTATTTACAACAGCAATTTGAATAGGTGTTGCGCATTCCGTTTTCGCCTCTGCAATAATTACAATTCCGTCGAAAGTTAACGCAGTGTTTAAAGCTACTAACGATTCATCCGAGAAATCGGCATGTTTCATTAAGTGAGCTTGAACGCGAGCATCACCTGCCAATTCTGCTAAAGAACCAACAGTGATACCTTTCGGTAATGCGTTAGCGTTAGATGCAGAGGCATTGAACTTACCATTTTCGATAACATACAAAAGAGTATCGTTAGTAAGTGCTAATGATGTAACATTAGACTTAGAAAGACTGCAATTATCAGAAGGGTTTACTGTGCGATAAGTATTTTTTGCAATAACGGCTAGACTTGTATATTTCCACTCTTCATGCTTAGTAGTTGGAATGCCTAGCTGTGAAAAAACAGCCGCGGCATCTATCTGCAAGCTCTTTTGCGCAGGGAGATGATTTCCGTATAACTCACGAAAATGATCTATTGCTTGCGTAAAGCTTTCAGCTGAAGAATTATTTAATGTTGATGTACTCATTAATTCTTAAGCATTAACAGATGAATCCACTTCTTCTTTAATCCAATCATATCCTTTCTCTTCTAATTCGAGAGCCAACTCCTTCGGACCTGATTTCACAATACGACCTTTATATAAAACATGAACATGATCAGGTACGATATAATCGAGTAATCGTTGGTAGTGTGTAATAACGATAAACGAACGTTTTCCGTCGCGCAAAGCGTTTACACCATTCGAAACAATACGTAAAGCATCGATATCTAATCCCGAATCAGTTTCATCGAGGATAGCTAAAGATGGTTCAAGCATTGCCATTTGAAATATTTCATTTCTCTTTTTCTCACCACCACTGAAGCCTTCGTTCACTGAACGTTGCGTCATGGTTTTATCCATCTCCACCAATTTCATTTTCTCTTGCATCACTTTCAAGAACTGTTTTGAATCGAGAGGCTCAAGACCTTTCGACTTACGCACTTCGTTTACGGCTGTTTTTAAAAAGTTCGCGTTGCTCACACCCGGAATTTCAACCGGATATTGGAAAGCAAGGAAGATACCTGCGCGAGCACGATCCTCCGGACTCATCTCTAAAAGATCTTCGCCGTTAAATGTTACTGAACCACTATTCACTTCATACTCTTCACGACCGGCAAGCACAGAAGCAAGAGTACTTTTTCCTGAGCCATTCGGACCCATGATGGCATGAACCTCACCCGGCTTCACTTCAAAATTTAACCCTTTAAGGATTTGTTTCTCTTCAACTGAAGCAACAAGATCTTTTATTGATAACATCGTATTTATTTCGAATTGTTGTTTTTATTTTTTCACTTTCAACTCTTTTACAAGAATTGGTTTTTTATTCGGGAATTATCCCACAGAACCTTCTAAAGAAATCGCCAAAAGCTTTTGTGCTTCAACAGCGAATTCCATCGGTAACTGATTGAATACTTCTTTGCAATAGCCGTTCACAATTAATCCTACAGCATCTTCAGTAGAGATACCACGTTGATTGCAATAGAAGATTTGATCTTCGCCAACTTTCGAAGTAGTGGCTTCGTGTTCCACTTTAGAAGATTTATTATTCACCTCGAGATAAGGGAAAGTATGAGCACCGCATTGATCACCTAATAAAAGAGAATCACACTGCGAGAAATTTCTCGCGTTAACTGCACCTTTAGCAATCTTCACTAATCCGCGGTAGCTATTCTGACTTCTTCCGCCGCTGATACCTTTAGAGATGATCGTACTACTAGTATTTTTTCCGAGGTGAATCATTTTCGTACCGGTATCGGCTTGTTGCATGTTATTAGTAACAGCCACCGAATAAAATTCACCAACCGAATTATCTCCCTTCAAAATTACCGAAGGATATTTCCATGTAACAGCAGAACCTGTTTCTACTTGCGTCCATGAAATTTTACTTTTATTTCCGAGACAAATTCCGCGTTTAGTAACGAAATTGAAAATTCCACCTTTACCATCTTTATCACCGGGATACCAGTTTTGAACGGTAGAATATTTCACTGTAGCTTCCTCATGAGAAACGATTTCAACCACTGCAGCGTGCAGCTGATTTTCATCGCGCATAGGAGCAGTACATCCTTCCAAATAACTTACGTAAGCACCTTCATCAGCAACGATCAAAGTTCTTTCAAACTGACCGGTACCGGCAGAATTGATACGGAAGTAAGTACTTAATTCCATCGGACAACGAACGCCCTTGGGGATATAACAAAACGATCCATCACTAAACACAGCAGCATTTAATGAAGCGTAGAAATTATCAGTGTAAGGAACAACAGAACCTAAATATTTTTTCACCAATTCAGGATGCTCTTGAACGGCTTCAGAGAACGAAGAGAAAATAATTCCAAGTTCACCTAATGATTCGCGGAAAGTAGTTTTTACCGACACGCTATCGATTACGGCATCAACGGCAACATTCGCTAAACGCTTTTGTTCCTCGAGAGAAATTCCGAGTTTATCGAAAGTAGATTTAATTTCCGGATCAAGCTCATCTAAACTATTAAGTGTTGGTTTTGCTTTAGGTGCCGAGTAATAAATAATATCTTGAAAATCGATTTTCGGATACGTAACATTTGGCCAAGTAGGTTCAGTTAACGTAAGCCAATGGCGATAAGCTTTCAAACGATATTCGAGTAACCATTCCGGTTCATTTTTCTTTGCAGAAATAAAGCGAACGATATCCTCGCTTAATCCTTTTGGAGCATTATCACTTTCAATATTACTCACGAACCCCCATTTATATTCGGAGTTAGTTACTTCGTCGAGTATTTTTAAGTCTTCTGACATAATTTTAGTTCATTAAACAGCGAACGATTCGCCGCATCCGCAGGTACGCGAAGCATTCGGGTTATTGAAAGCAAAGCCTTTACCGTTTAATCCGTCGGTAAAGTCGAGTTCTGTTCCAACTAGGTAAAGGAAACTTTTTTTATCACAAACAATTTTGATTCCTTTATCCTCAAACACTTTATCGTTAGGGTTTACCACATGATCAAATTCGAGCATGTAAGTAAGACCGGAACAACCACCACCGGCTACACCGACACGGATAAATGAATCCTCCGGACGGTTTTCCTCTTTTATCAGCGCACGAGCTTTAGCGAGGGCTTTTTCTGTTACAGTAATCATTTGTTAATAATTTGGGCAAAGATACGGCGAAATTCTGTTGTTTAGAACAATTCTAAGTAACAAATAGTTCTGAAAACCACTAAATTTTGCTGAAAAACCACAAAAATTCATGATGTAGGCTTATTAACAAAAAGAAGGCTGAATTGATATGAAACGTATAACATTTCGAGATCAATTCACCCTAAATAACCTAACCGGCTGAATTTGTTTAACTTACAACAAAAACTCTTCTACATTATCAGGATAAACCATGTTTAAGGTGGCTTCGGGATAATTTGCGCCAAAAACCTTGGTCATTTTCCCTTTTGCCTTTTTATTCCATTTGCATTCGAAGGCGCGAAGTTGCCCATCAACTTCCTCTACAAAATCAATCTCCTGTTGGGCGGCTGTACGCCAGAAATGGAAAGAACCTGCCTTATTTGCATTATTCCACATTTTAATACGTTCGCTGATGAACCAATTTTCCCATAATTGGCCGACATCATTTCTCATACTAGCCGGAGCAAATTGATTAATGACGGCGTTTCGAATACCATTATCATAGAAATAAACTTTGTAGCTTTTCTTTAATTCATTGCGCATATTTCTACTGAAAGAAGGCAAACGAAATACTACAAATGCTTTCTCTAAAAGTTGAATATATTTCTCGACGGTTTCAGAATTTAATCCACAGATTTGTCCAATCTCATGACAGCTGATTTGTTG
>JAKPPP010000202.1 GCA_029547265.1 Bacteroidota bacterium | reverse complement strand
ACCACATCTTTCATCATGAGAACTTTTTGCTTTTTCATCATCACATCATCAGGACTCGGTCCATCGGAACGAACTTCTAATGTCATGTCCTGTCCTTCTTCATTCTCGAAGCCACGATCGATGCTTAGTAACATCTTACGTTTTTTACGAATGAAGTCGATACAGTTATTGGTAGCAATTTTAAATAACCATGTACTAAATGCATAGTCAGGTGTGTATTGCTTAATATTTCTAAATGCTTTTCCGAATGCTTCGATGGTCAAATCCTCTGCATCATCTCTGTTGTTCACCATTTTAAGCAACATATAATAGATCGAGTCTTTATATCTTGCCATCAACTCGGCGTAGGCTTTTTGATCGCCTTCTTCTACCGCTCTGCGTACAAGTTTGTAATCCTTGACAGCTTTATCGGAGAGATGTTGAATCTCTTCTTCTACTACCTTAAGTTGAGTTTTAGGATTTTCCATAGTAAGGGTGTTGGTTGTGGCAGCCATTACTTCCATGATTTGGTCTTTATGAAGATGTTCGATATGGCTAATAAGGGATAAATGAAGGCTACCATTAGATCGAAGAAGGGTGTCAGTATAAGCAGGTCGGTTTCACCTAGCTTTTTGAATCCTCTCCAGTAAACAATCATTTGTACTATTAACCTGGTTGATACCATTGCTACGACAATCTGCCAATTAAGTTTCAATATCAGGGATGCAATTACTGTAATCCAGAATAAACTTTGGGAAATAAAGTACCAACCTATTAATCGACGGTCGCGTCCTTTATAATATTTCCCTGTACTCATATGTCGTTTCTTCTGATATATCCAGTGCGAAAACGACGTTTTAGGTTTTGAATAGGTAAACGATTCAGGTGATAGTTCTACGGCTACATTCTTCTTGTTAGCTGTTTCGTTTACAAACAAATCATCATCACCCGACATTAAATGATAATGATTCGCAAATCCTTTATTTTTAAAGAACAAACTCTTTACATAGGCTAGATTTCTTCCTACGCCCATATACGCTTTACCTCTCTTCGCTCTCGTAAGATATAACAATGCATTTTGTGCAGTGTCGAATCTGATCCAACGATTCAGCAATCCTTTTTCTTTTAAGTAAGCGCCATAGCCTACCACTAATTCTTTATCACCTTGTAATCGTTGAACCATTTTCTTGATCCATTGATTTCCTACAGGCTTACAATCTGCATCGGTAAACAGGAGCTTTTCATATTTTGCCCCCTTAATGCCTAAAGTTAAGGCGAATTTTTTGCCGTGTTGATATTTTTCTTGCTCTTTTATTGTAATAACTTTCAACAAAGGATAAGCATCTTCCATTTCTTCGAGATACTTTGCCGACTCATCCCAGCTACAATCGTTTACTACTACTATCTGATATTCGGGATAGTCTTGATCGAGTACCGAAGGTAGAAATGCACGTAAGTTTTTGAGTTCGTTACGCGCACATATAATTACTGATACAGGCTCATTTACAGTACTTTGCACTTCAGCTTCTTTACCGAAACCTACTCCAGAAAACTCTACCAGAATATAATATAGCTGAAACAATAAAGCCAGGCCTAATACAGCTAACACCCCCCACCCAATCATTTCCGGCTCAATAACAATCATGACTAATCTCAATGGTTCTATATTTCACAAATCTATCCGTATCGGCAAAGGGCATTGACCTCTTACCAATTAAAATATTAACAATAGGTTCTTAACAAGCATAAAAAAAGCGGTTGCCGGATATTTAGCAACCGCTTTCCTATAATCCTATAAGTATCAGGCTGTCGCGGATTCTTTTGCAACTACCGTTCTACCCGGATATACTTTTAATGCTTCTTCTAGACATTTCATAGCATTCGTTAGCGACTCAGGCTTTAAAACGTATGCAATTCTTACTTGATGACGACCTAATTCAGGCTTCGAATAAAATCCCGTAGCAGGTGCTAACATCACTGTTTGTCCTTCGTACGAGAATTCTTCTAATAACCACTGGCAGAAACGATCGGCATCGTCGACAGGCAATTGTGCCATACAGTAAAATGCTCCACTTGGCTTCGGACAAAATACTCCGTCCATTTTATTCAAGGCACTTACTACTAAATCACGACGACCAACATATTCTTTAATTACTTCCTCAAAGTAACTGTCAGGCGTGTCGATTGCGGCTTCAGCA
>JAKPPP010000214.1 GCA_029547265.1 Bacteroidota bacterium | reverse complement strand
GCAATGGTTAATTCCAACGGTCAATTGAATTTTACAAAAGTTGATGGCTTAATCAATAAATTGAAAGAAGCAAATCTAAGTGTTTTTGGTCATACGCTCGTATGGCACCAAAATCAGAATGCCAGTTATCTCAACAGTTTAATTGCTCCGCAAATCATTCCTTCTCCGGGCGAAAGTCAGTTGGATGTTAGTGCTTTGTTAGATGGTTCATTCACGGGATGGAGCAGAAATAATGCCGGAGGTATAACTGTCGTTCAAGGAGCAGGATTGAACAACGGACCGGCTGTTCGCTTTGAAACCACCACTGCCGGAAATGAATGGGATACGCAATTAGCAAGTCCTGAAATTCCAGCAGTGGTAGGACATGCCTACGAAATTTCTTTCTGGATTCGCTCTGAAGCACCCGGACAGGGAAGAATGTCGTTTGCGGGTATGATAAATAATTACCCATGGGTAAATGGGGGCGCTCTTTTTAATACATCCGCTTCTTGGACTCAAATTACCTATAACGAAGTATGGAGCAGTTCAGAAAATGCAAATGTTCCCTTTACTGCCGTCGCTAACGCTATAAAAATTGCTTTCGACATGGGAAAAGTGACGGGTGTTTATTATGTAGATATCAATTCTATCAGTGTAATTGATTTGGATGCTGCCCCTGTAGAAGTCAATTATGTTAATAATGGCGGTTTTGAAACAGGCGATTTAACCGGATGGTCGGCATTAAACACCGGTGCCGGAATTGAAATTTCGAATTCAGAAAAATTTTCAGGTTCTTATTCAGTCAAATTGACTTCAAGCTCCACTGCTAAAAATGCTTGGGACTTGCAGCTCGAAAGTGATCAAATCGCTCTTGATGCTTCCAAAACCTATACCTTTTCTTTTTATATAAAATCAAATGTTGCAGGCAAGGGACGTGTTTCTTTCCCTGGTGGAGTAGATGGGAATCAATATCCTTGGATGAACTGGACAGGAAGCGGAGCTAGTGAAGCTTTTACAACTGTTGCCGGAGCATGGACTCTGATTTCTGTGGAATTAACCAACACTTCAAATGTGAAATTAAGTTTCGATATGGGTTATTTGCCGGATGTTACCTATTATATCGATGATATTAAAGTGATTGAAAAAACACTTACTAGAAGCTCGATCACGTTTCGTTCCGGTCCCATCATTGTTGATAAAACCGATGAAGAAAAAGCACAAATTATTGGCGAAGCCATGGAAAACTGGATTTCGCAAATGGTTGGTCATTATAAAAATGACGTTCATGCTTGGGATGTTGTTAATGAACCCATGAACGATGCGGGCCAACTTCGCAGTGGAAAGAATGTAACCGAACTGGCAGCAGATGAATTTTACTGGCAGGACTATTTGGGCAAGGACTATGCTGTAACGGCATTCAAATTGGCTCGTCAATATGGCAGTCCTACAGACAAATTATTTATCAACGATTATGGCTTGGAAAATTCTTTGGCCAAATGTGACGGATTGATTGAATATGTAACCTATATCGAAAGCAAGGGAGCACAAGTTGACGGAATTGGCACGCAGATGCATCTCTCACTCTCTTCCGATACAACAAAAATTGCCCAAATGTTCCAGAAGTTGGCAGCTACCGGCAAATTAATCAAAGTATCGGAAATGGATATTCAAATCGGCACGGCTTCGCCCACAATAGAACAGTATGCCCAACAGGCTGCTCTATATAAATATGTGGCAGATATGTATATGAAGTACATTCCGGCCGAACAGCGATATGGAATTACCGTATGGTCGGTGTCCGACAATGCGGATGAACATGTCAATTGGTTGCCTAATGATGCACCCTGCCTCTGGGATAAGGATTACCAAAGAAAACATGCTTACAAAGGCTTCGCCGATGGTTTGGCAGGAAGAGATGTAAGTGCCGATTTTACAGGTGAACTGGAGTATTAATGTGTTGAAAATTAATGTGTATTATTTTATTCAAATTAGAAAAAAATGAAAAACAAAAATGTGTCGTTTAAAGAAAAAGGATGGCTATTCGCAATACTGTGGATAATATCCTTAAGTGTGTTTGCTCAAAACATCACAGTAAGTGGAACGGTAACCGATACAAACAACGAGCCGGTTATCGGGGCAACCGTCATCGTTTCGGGAGACCCTTCGCATGGAACTATCACAGACATAGACGGGAAATACATTCTACCGAATGTCCCTGCCGACGGATCGCTCGAATTCAGATTTGTAGGAATGAAAAACCTTGTAGTTCCTGTCAATGGTAAAACCACCTTGAATGTAGTAATGGAATCAGACACAAAGGCGCTGGAAGAGGTAGTTGTAATCGGTTATGGTACTCAGAAGAAGAGTGATTTAACAGGTGCTGTGGCTGTAGTTTCAGCTACAGACTTGAAAAACCGCTCTACATCAGATGCTGCAGTTGCACTTCAGGGAAAAGCGGCCGGTGTTCAAGTATTATCAAATTCCGGTGCTCCTGGTAAGGGCGCAGATATCCGCGTTCGTGGTATGTCTTCAAACTCTGATAAAAACGGCCCATTGTTGATCGTTGACGGTTTGAAAGTGGATAATATTCAATATCTCGACCCGGAAATGATCGAATCGATGGAAGTTTTGAAAGACGCTGCTTCTGCTGCTATCTATGGTGCTCAGGCCGGTAATGGTGTTGTACTCATTACAACTAAGAGCGGTTCTAAATTAAAAGAAGGAAATATATTCTACAATACACAGTTGCAGCTTAGCAGCCTTTCTCGCAAATTGGATGTTATGGATGCTGAGCAATATATAGCTTACGGTAAGGAACAAGGATTCCTTACAGATCAGATATTACAAAATTATGGGTATGTTCCTGGTACTGAAGTCAATTGGGCTGACGAAGTATTTGAACCTACCTGGAACTCTCGTCACACTATCGGTTTCCAGGGTGGTAACGATAAAGGTTCCTGCTTCGCTGCTCTAAATTATGTTAAGAATGACGGTATTTTCGTTGGTAACAAGGATGTTTACGAGAGACTTTCTCTTCAGTTAAACGGAGATTACAAAATCAAACCCTGGTTTACCATTGGTACCAATAACTCCATTGAAAAATGGGAAACAAAGTCTGTTTCTCAACAGAGTGACAATGGTTCAGCTCTTTTAGGTGCAATTACTTCCGATCCTCTTTTCGGTCCATTGGTTGAAAACGAAGACCAATTGACACCAAGACAAAAGCAAGCTATCGCAAACGGAGTTGCAGTTCTTAAGAACGAAGATGGCATATACTACAGATTATCTCCAATTAGCGGTGAAACACAGTCTTCTAACCCATTAATCAGGAGAGATGCCATTGATGGATATAACGAGGGTATCAATGTTCGCGGACTTTCCTATTTGAACTTCAACCCTATTAAAGGATTAGTTTACACGTCCCGTTTTGGTTATCGTATCAATCAGAGCAATGCACACCAATATGAGTTCCCGTTCGAAGCAAATGAATTTGTTCGCAGAACAACTTATCGTATAAGTGCAAATGCAAACACCTCTTATTACTATCAGTTTGAAAACTTCATCAACTACAATACGACAATTGGGATTAAACACGAAATTGGCGCAATGGCAGGTATGTCCTATGAAATGAATCATTCGGACAATGTTGGAGTAGTTAGTGAGGGTGCAGATATCCTTAAGGGTTACCAACCAAATTATCGTTATATTGATTATCTGAAATCAGATGCTAAGGTGACAGCTAACAATGCACCAAACGATTCAAAGAACATTTCGTATTTTGGTCGTTTGACATATAGCTACGACAATCGATATAGTATCCAGGCAAACTTCCGCGCTGACGCATTCGACGCGTCGAAACTTCCAAAAGATTCACGTTGGGGTTATTTCCCGTCATTATCAGCAGGATGGACGCTTAGTAATGAGTCTTTCATACGAGACAATATCAGCGAATACGTTCTTACATTCCTGAAACTTCGTGGATCTTGGGGACGCAATGGTAACATTAGCGTTCTTAACAATTATCCATACGCCGGTGTTATTGCGGCTAACAGCGACTGGTATCAGTACACTCCATACGAGTCTACACTTTCTTACGGTTCGGTACCAGACAGTAGGGTTGGATTGCCTAATCCAGACTTAGTTTGGGAAGAGTCTGAACAAATTGACCTTGGTCTTGATGCC
The DNA here is from genome assembly GCA_029547265.1 of Bacteroidota bacterium. Lineage (GTDB taxonomy): Bacteria > Bacteroidota > Bacteroidia > AKYH767-A > OLB10 > CAINEC01. The sequence goes on along the minus strand of JAKPPP010000214.1, from coordinate 5,381 downwards.
CGCTTGCTCAACGGAAGACTTTCTTTTACTTTCGATTGGTACAAAAAAGAAACTGAGGGTCTTCTTGTAAAAGTTAAACCAGTGATTGAGTCAGGTGTTGGTACCACCACACTCAATGCTGGTAACGTTGAGAATGTTGGTTTTGAAATTGAACTTGGTTGGAAAGACAAAATTGGTGATTTAGCTTACTCTGTTAATGCTAACTTTGCAACAGTCAAGAATGAGCTCACTTACCTCGACCCAATAATTGACAAAATTGACGGTGTAGCACTTCAGGGAAGCGGTATCACCACACGGTGTGCCGAAGGTGAACCTCTATGGTATTTTCACGGATATAAATTCAAAGAATTGGCTGATGATGGAAGTGCAATATACGAGGATGTAAACGGTAACGGCGTGTGGGATTCAAACGACATGACAAATATCGGCAACGGACTTCCAACCTATACATACGGTATAACTATCAACCTTGAATACAAAAGCTTTGATTTCTTATTGTTTGGAACAGGAGCAGGTGGTCACGAAATTCTGCCTCAAGGATACCGTACAGACCGTCCATATTGTAATAACTATGCATGGTTCTACGAAAACTCTGGCAGTAAGTTTCCAACTGTTCCCAACTGGAATAGAGATGCATACAGCTCTGATCTGACTATATTTGATGGTTCTTATTTCAAGATCAAGCAGATTCAGTTAGGATACAATCTTCCTAACTCAATAACAAGTAAGCTTCATATCAGCAATCTCCGGGTATTTGGATCTCTTGAAAACTTCTTCACTTTCACCAACTACATCGGTCTTGATCCTGAAGCTGCTTCAGCTAATAATTCGAACCAACTTGGTATCGATTTTGGTACATACCCAACAGCGAAACAAGTTATCCTTGGTGTTAATTTTTCATTCTAAAAATTAAATTTATGAAAAAATATATTTTATTATTCAGTATTAGTGCCTTGGTATTTACAGGATGTAACCCAGACGTACTTGACATCCCCCAAAAGGGTGTCCTCCCAATAGAAAATTTCTACAAAACAGATGCAGACGCAGAAGCTGCATTGGTAGGGGTGTATTTTGATACACACAGAAACTTCGCCAAGTCGGACAAGGAGTATAATTACGGACCAATTTTTGGACTCACTAACTTTCAGTCCGATGATATATACCTGGCTGGTTCTGGTGTTGGAGATTGTGTAATGCAAAGAGAATATCAACAATTTCGTTATACGAACCAAAACCCAGTTCCGCTTGCTGCATATACTGCATTTTATCGCTCTATTCACACGTGTAACTTAGTGATTAATAACTTCACTGAAGATAAACTCGGATCACTTTCAGAGACCATGAAACGCTGCGTTGCCGAGGCACGAGTTATGAGAGCATACGACCACATGATGCTTGGTATTTACTGGGGTACGCCTCCTATCGTAGAAGAAGTTCTCACAGGTGAATCTCGTCCTGGAAACGCTGAATCTCAGGAAGCAGTTATGGACTGGGTTGTAAATGAAATCAATCTTGCTCTTCCTGATCTTACAGAACGTCAAGGGCCAGACGACAAGGCAGGTGCTGTTAAAATTACCAAAGGTTTTGCTAATGCCATTAAAGGTAAAGCTCTTATTTGGAAAAAGGATTACAACGGCGCTAAGACAGCTCTCAGGGAAGTAATAAATTCTGGCAATTACGCGTTGGTTCCATCTGAAGACATGATAAGAATTGGTCATGCTGATGGGAAAGCCACATCTGAATCGGTGTTTGAATTCAACATCACTCCTGATCCTGCCGTTATTAGTAATCCCAATCATAAATACCGTGTTGGCTGGAACGATCACATGACTTTCAACTGGCGTTTTGAATGGCTTCACGGTTCGAACATAAAGGATGCGCAAATTAACAATAATGGTTGGGGATGGATTAATCCAACCGGGAAATTTGCTAAAGACCTTATCGAGAATGACGGTATGAATTCAGCTCGTCGTAAAGCCTGGATCAAAACATACGATGAAATCCTTTACGATCATCAGTGGCTTTCCGACGGTGATACTTTTACACCTGGTAGAACTGCATTTAAGGAAACCGATCCTGAACGTGGTATTATACCGAATCAGTTTATCTATGGAAACGAAGGATATTTCTGTTGGAAGATTGTTGTTCACAAAGATCAGGGAGACCTTAACGCAATTGACGCTTCATGGGACAGGAACCTTAGTCTCATGCGTTACGCAGAAGTTCTTCTCCTCTATGCTGAAGCATGTGCTCAGACTAGCGATGACGATGGTCTTGGTCTTAAGTGCCTCCAGGATATTCAGAATCGTGCGGAATCAAATACCGTTTCTACAGAGCTCACTCTTGAAGCTGTTCAGAACGAAAAACGATTTGAGTTGTGGCTTGAAGGTACACGTTCTGCCGACCTTATCCGTTGGGGCAAGACTGAGAGTCTCGAAAAACAAGGCTACTATGTTGCTCACCTACGCGATGAGTTGGCTGACGGCATAGGTCCAGTACACAAAGGTTACGTTGATGAGTCTGATGATAATTACCCTGCTACCTACTATTTGGACGAATATGGTGAAAGCAATATTGGTTTCAAGAAAGGCAAACACGAATTGCTTCCTTTCCCAAAAACCGCAACTGATATCAATTCTGCTCTCAAACAGAATCCAAATTGGGACTAGTATAAGTTAATACTACACAATTTTCTCAAGGGTGTTCGAATAATATTTGTTCGGACACCCTTTTTTCGGGTGTGCCGTGCATGGTAATTAGCGTATGTTTTTTTAGTCGGAAAGTTGTTTAAAAGTTTGTTTATATGATTGATATTTATTTTTTAGCTAAAAATTAAAGCAAAATGAAACTGTATAATGAACTCAAACTCCGTTTTGACACACCCATTTGGGGTTTACATCCCGAATTAGCCCTTTTCGATGTGTTGTTGGACAGAAACCCTCATTTTGTAAAATTGGTCAGAGCGATATTCTTTCGGACATCAAAGAAAGCAATTTTGGTCGCAAAGATTCACCTACGGTGGAACAAGTACTGCGTGCTGCCATATACAAAGAGATAAAACGTCTCACATACAGAGAATTAGAAATAGATATGTATGATTCGAGAATATGCTCCATGTTTTTGAGACTGGAAGATAATCAGGGCTACAGTTATTCCGTAATGCAAAAATACATATCCAAAATCAGCGAAAAGTCTATCAGGTCTATCATTGTAGAAATAAACAATATAGCTATATCGGAAGGCATTGAAACGGTAGATAAAATAAGTACCGATACCATCAATATTGAGACCAATGTTCATTATCCGACCAACAACAGCTTGGTGCTTGATTGTATTGAAACTGCTACCCGTTTGTTGAAACGCATCAAGAAAGACAAAAAAGATGACAATGACAGATTAGACGGGCAACGCAAAGCTGCCAAGAAACTCAACTATGATATAAACAACAGTAAGAAGGAAAACTTACCAAGTTTGTTCGATCCTTATTTGGACACTTTGAAGAGTCTTATTTATCAAAAATGAGCAAAAAAACATACTTGAAGATCAGAATTTTACGAAATTAATTTTCAGTATTTTGGACTTTTTAAAGCAGACTCAAACGTGAAATTTAAAAAGGAAAACTTTTTTAAAAAAATCGGTTTTTAATAACAATAGTTCGGTAAATTTTTACGTAATATCCTTTTAATCAGATGATTATATTCTTCATTTTGTAATGCAAATTCACTACTAATAATCAATTAGTTATGAGTAACCTTTCTGAAAAAATACCGAACTGTTGTAATAATTAAGCAAAAAATATAGGACTTTATAAACAAACTCTAATTACACACTGTAGTGTAACCTATTTCTTAGCCCTGACCCTGAAGTGCTTCGAGTATGTCTTTCTTCCCTGAGCAGCTGCTTTCCCTGCTCTTGCTGCTTCTTTTGTTCGTTCTTTTCAAGCAACCGGTCTATTGCAGACTCTACCTCACGGGTTAGTTTTATTTTTGTGCGTGGTTGTGCCTTCTTATAGATTGGTGCTCTCGATAAATTGATTGCCCGGCCTGCTGCTTCACTCACGGCCGTTTGCAGCGCCTCTTCATGTTCTCTGAGATACTTTCTTACCGTCTTGCGACTTATTTGTAGTTCTCGCGATATTTGTCTCCGACTTTTTCCCTCACGATAACTCCTGATGATTATTTCCTGTTTTGTATACATGCTTATTATTTTTATGAACGGATGCTATCCATTCTTGTTGCTGACCGGTATACTTTCCCATTGAAATGTGGGGTACTTTTTGAGTAATATATACACACAGTACTTACTAAGCCTTCCTTCAAACCCTGCCGTTGCCGGCAACGCCCGTTCGGCTGAGCTCACGGCCGAAGCCTTGACTTCGTATTGCCTTCCCTCCGGTGAGGCGGCACAGCTCTCTTGCAAGCTGCAGGATTGATTTGCTTGCGGGGTGAACAAAAAGTTATGTAAAGCTTTACATATGCGAAGCATTGGAGAAAGATATTGACGAATTGTTTGAGTTGATCATGAATTGTCCCAAGACGGCAGAATTGGTTTCAAAAATGCTTGCTCCTCCGCTCCGGGAAGCAATTTGACGAAAATGGAATTATTAATATATTGATAATCGGACGGGGAATAACTAAATCGCACTTCTTTATTTTCCGTCTTTCAAATCATTAAAGCGAAGTGCGAAACTTTAGTGAATAACAACAGATGATTTTTCAACCTCCTTTTTAGGGCTTTGGGTAAGGGTATGCGTTGTTGACCTGCCGGGTAGATTTCGACGCAGCGATTTTTATCCAAATTTAAAGGATTGGTAACCTTATTTTTCTTTGCTGTAACCTGCAGCAAAAAGAAGGTAACATTTGAGCAAATAATGCCGGTTACATTCGTCTATATTTACTAAATAATTTTATTTACCAATTGTTAAATAAATAGTTGATCAAAAAATCATGTAGAATTCAATTCGAAATTAAGGTTGTTTTTAATCAAAAGGAACTTTAGTGAATTGTTGAATGATGCACAATTTGGCTAAAAAAACGATGAAATGATATAATTGAGTTTATTATGAATGAGAAACAATTTTTCAATGCTATTGCTCTGTTTTTAATATTAATAGGGGTAGGCCTATTTAATACTTCTTTCCTTATAGGATGTGAAGGAAAGAGTCGAATTCATTCTTCGAATGATAAAAAGAACAATGGTGAAACAAACAAATCCGCCGCGCTATTCGATACTTTTATTTATAAAGGAGAAGATGATTTTTATAAAGAAAATCCCTTGCCCGGACCGGCGTATTTTTATAATCCTATTTTGCCGGGTTGGTATTCCGATCCAAGTATTTGTACCAATGGTGAAGACTATTTTTTGGTAACTTCCACCTTCAC
>JAKPPP010000198.1 GCA_029547265.1 Bacteroidota bacterium | reverse complement strand
AAAGTACATAAGAGTAGCATTAAGACAATTTGTACCTTTGGCACTAACAGTCAGATTAAATAACACTAATCAACTTCACAGATAATTAATCAAATGTATACATTAAAAATATACAAAAAGCAAAATAATAAAAATATTTTTCTGCGATCATTATTTCATAACAATTATTTAAAGGAATATTCAATTTAAATAACTACCTATTTTTTTTACTAATATGAACTTAGCCTCGCCCAACTTTACTTAACCGTTTGTAAGCATTTATCTCCCGACTATTTAGTAGAATTTTTGTAATTTTAATTAGGGAGGGAACTAGCTGTATCCCACGCTGAGATTGCGAATTCTTGTTAAGTGAGCGTTGTGCTTACTTATCCAAAACCAACTATTCTTGGTTTTGATTATCGAATGCGGTGCGGTTGCTGATGTAGTTCCTCCACTTGTCGACTACCGCAGTGAAATCGGCAGGCAGTTCACATTCGAAGAAGAGTTCTTCTTTGGTAATCGGATGCGTAAAGCCTAGTGATTTTGCATGTAATGCTTGTCGTGGCATTATGGCGAAACAGTTTTCGACATACTGGCGGTATTTCGAGTACACCGTTCCTTTCAGGATTTTATTTCCTCCGTAGGTTTCATCACTAAAAAGTGGATGTCCGATGTATTTCATGTGCACACGAATTTGGTGCGTCCGTCCGGTTTCCAGCTTACATTCTACCAACGATACATATCCTAAATTCTCAATCACTTTATAGTGCGTTACCGCATGCTTTCCGAAGTCACCATTGGGGAAAACTTCCATTACTTTTCTGTCGCTTAGGCTGCGCCCTACATTTCCGGAGATCTTACCGCCTTCTACATTAAAATCGCCCCATACTAAGGCTAAATATTTACGTTTGATGGTACGATCGAAAAACTGTTTTGCTAATCCTGTCATTGCTTGTTCAGTTTTAGCAAGGACAATCAATCCGGAAGTATTTTTATCGATACGATGCACTAATCCCGGACGGATAGAATCGCTGGCAATAGGTTTATCGCCTAAATGCGGATACATGTGATGAATAATAGCATTCACTAATGTCCCACGATAATGCCCATAAGCAGGATGCACAACTAATCCCGGAGGTTTATTGATAACGATGAGGTATTCATCTTCAAAAACGATATCCAGCGGAATATCATCGGGATAAAGTTCAATTTCACGAGGAGGATGTGCCAAAACGATAGAGATAACATCGTCGGGCTTCACCTTATAATTCGACTTAACAGCAACACCATTTACGAGGATAGATCCGTCGTCGGCAGCCTGCTGAATTTTATTACGTGAGGTATTTTGGACCCTATTATTTAAAAATTTATCGATACGAAGCGGTCCTTGATTCTTATCGACTATAATCTTTAAATGTTCAAAGAGTTCATCCTGATCTGCATCCGGCGAACCTAGTTCCGAATCATCAATGCTGTCTAAAGAAGCAAACTTATTTTCATCAATCACCACTTTTCCCTCTTAATTATTAGTGAGCTACTATAAACTTTTTCTGCACTACGTTACCGTTAGTGAGTACCATTCGCAATAGATAAATGCCGTTAGACAAATCATCAACAGCGATAACATCATTAAATCCTTTCAAATTCTTCACAACATTTCCTTCGCAAGAATAAATTTCCATTGCAGAAACTTTAGAAGGTTCGGCCACTTTTACTTTCAATAGTCCGGCAGCAGGGTTCGGATAAACGGCGAATTGGAAGTCGGCTTCGTTATGCGAAAGTCCCACAAACAAATTCGTATCGCCCATCACCGGACGAATCATGAAAGAACCTGTAGCTACTCCTACTCCATTCCATGTACCGGTTACATTGTAAAACATCTTACTGTTTGATGCTGTATTTTTATCGAAGCCTAGATGTAAACCATCGCCCGCTACTTGCTGGAATCCCACGTAAATCGTTCCACTTACAGGAACTATTTGATCGAGCACATAAGTACTATAACCATTCACTTCATCGATATAAGAAGGACGTTGGTTTGTCTCTTGGTAAATCAATGTCTCAGGACTTAAGCTACTCCAAATTTTGATTGTAAATAATTTTGTTGCCACCGAAGCACCCATCTGCGCGAAATAAAAACGAACAGCGCGTAATGTATCAGGCTTGATGATATCGAAGCGCATTGCCAACTTACCGTTAGGAGCACTTACTAAGTCGTAAGCTACTTCGGCACTACCATCGTCATAGCTATAGTAATTATAAAATTCTTGCGTGTAGCTGATAGTATCATTCGATGTTAATCCCAAGAAGGAATTCGCATTCGAAAAATAATTTTTCACTAGGAAAGTAGTGCTATCAATTGTATAAGAAGGTGAATTCGGGTAGATAGAAGTTAAAGGGAAAGTGTATGTTAAATTCTGATTATTCGGACGTGCGGGGAAGATATTTCCATTTGTTAATCCGAAAGAACTTACCAATGAACCTGCATAATCATAAATACGATTATTGAATCCGACATCAGCGGCAGCATTATCATTTACACGATAATAAACCGTTGATGAATCACTAATGATAGCTTGTTGAGCTGTTGCCGACAGAGAAGTAAAATGATCCCATGGGATAGAAGTAAATCCGTCGAGTAAAGAAATCCCCGGACGCGTAAATGCTACATCACGTAAGACAGTATCCATAGTTCCGGAGAAGCTATTATAAGCAGCATATAATCTCACATAATCGAGGTGCCAAATATCGAGTATACCTGTATTGGCTCCATACGTTCTAAAGCGAAAACGGAAACCGTCTTGCAAGAAAGCCAAATTCGTTATTCTTATATTAACCGAAACGAACAGAGAATCTTGTCCGCCGCTCACTCCACCCAACACATTCCATTGGCGTGACCAAGTAGAAGTTGCGGGATTATAAAAATCGAGAATCAATGAATCGTTAGCTTCAGGAGCATCTCCCCATCCTTTCTTCTCATAGTAAAAACTCAATGTTAAGCTATCACCTAAAACATAATTTCCGCCGCCCACAGAAGCAGGCTTTGTCAACAAATTAATTGGTTGAGAAGTTAAAGTATCACATCCGCCTTGAGCAGCTGCATTAGCGTTCGTATATGCGTTACCGTTAGCATCGAGTCCGTCGAAAGTAGCAACACCGATGGTGATAGGATTACGAGCATATTGATCGTTTACATACACGTAATTATCGCTCCATTTATTTGCATCGGGATAAACTTTTGTAGAGGAGAAATCATCAACAAAAGGAAGATCGAGATTAGTGACAGAAGCATTTCTCAATGCAGGTGCCGGGTTCGACAATAAGTATTTTTTTATTACGGGATTACTCGTCAATGGCAACAGCTGTTCACTTTGAGCAAACAAATTACTCACGGCAAGCAACAGACAAGCTGCAGACAACAAAACCGGTTTTAGAATATATTTCATGAGAGGGAAATCGATTTTATTTATTTCTTAAATAGAGTTTAACAGACTCTCCTTGCTTTAGGAAAGAAGAATCGCCGGGTTCAGGTTCTTGTTGATAGATCACTGCACTAGAAGAATCTTTCACAGGACCATCGAATACCAATTCGCCGATATTGAGAGCAGAACCTTGCAATACGAAAGTTGCTTCTTCGAGTGTGAGATTCACCAATTGAGGAACCGCCACATCGGTACTTCCAACACCATCACCGAGGATAAGATCAATAGAAGAACCTTTAGCTAATTCATCACCTGCTTTCAATGTTCTTCCGTTGTACATAAATCCGAGAACGGCATCTTTAGCGAGATCAGGTTTATAGATTAAATGTCCGACTTTTAATCCGTACGAATTCAAAATCGCTTCCGCCTGACGTTGCGAAACATCCACCAAATTCGGGATTTTCACTTGCGGAGCCACGGTACGCGTGATTGTCACGTAGATGGTACGACCTTCTTTCACTAACTCATTGGGAGCGGGATCTTGTTCGATCACAACACCGGGAGCTTTATCGAGGATAAAGACAGAAGAATCGGAAACCTCAACGGTCAACGACTTCGACTCCAAGAAAGCCTTGAGGTCTTTAAACTTCATATCCTTTAAGTTCGGCACTGTTACTGTTTCACCGTGATTAGTATAAGAACCCAACCAATTATAAGTGATAAACATTACAACAATCAGCACGAGGATTGCCAAGCCGGCTTGCACGGCAAAAACTTTAGAACGAATAAAATCGATTGCGTTACTCATAATATTAGTTGGCCAATCCGGCAGGTTGATTCTTAATGCGACGCATTCCGAAATCGAGGATGCGATCGATAAATTCATACGGTTTATACTGAGCGATTGCTGCTTGATGGAAGATACATGTCGCCGGCGTCATTCCCGGTAATGAGTTTACTTCGATAAAGATCACTTCCACTTTTTCGGGAGCGTAAATCCTAACAAAAGCATCAATACGCGCGTAACCTTCAATCTTCAATAATCGCGCAGCTTTGCCCAATTCGATTTTCACTTGATCAGAAATTTTCTGATTGTCGATTGGTTTCTTTGCATAACGAGCGGGAGTTATATTTTGTCCTTGGCCGGCAAGAAACTTCTCCTCCAGCGACAATACATCTCCCTCTGATAAAGCCTCTGAAGCTTCAAAAACTTCATAATTCAGCTGACCTTTTTCATCGTAAGAAGTCAGCATTCCACCGGTTATCTCCAAGAATCCCGGAGCATCGTTAGCGGTTATTAATGTCTCGAGAAGAATTGATTTCTTACGAGGGAATTCTTCTTTCGCTTTAATCTTAAGCACAGCTAAAGCCGCTGCATCCATTTCATCTCCGTTACGGAAAGTTAGGGATACATAAGCTTTCAATTCATCGGCACTGCGGATGATCTTCACTGCTGAGCTGCAACCATCGTCGACAGGCTTCGCGATAAACGGAAACGGAAAACGCTGCTGAATAGTATCAAAGAAAGCATCTTTATCTTTCAAGAAATCCTCCTCGAAGACCATCAGGTGATCGGCGACAAGGAATCCGTGTTTACGTAATATTTCGTTCGTTTGGAATTTATCGATAGTGACCTTCGAAGAATCGGGACCGGAACCGTTGTAAGGAATTCCCAAGCGATCGAGTTCACGCTGCACGGAACCATCTTCACCCGGGCGACCATGCAATGCGATAAACACTACATCAGCCATCTCAGCGAGGTTTGCATACGTTAACTTCTTAGGTTTCCCTAAGCTGGAAGCAGATGAAAATCGCTCCGTAATTTTGCCTGCTTTACGAATGATATCGTTGATAACAGGATGAATAGAATAATGCTCGATTTTCTCTTTGATATCGTCGGCATTATCTTTCAAGAGTGCATTTACCGGCAAGGTATACATCTGATGATCGTCGGATGAGCCGGTTAAAAACACAGGGAACGGATCATACTTTTCACTCGAAGCAAGCTTCTCGTAAATATTTCTTCCGCTTTCAACCGAGATATGTCGCTCGGAAGAATATCCACCGAGTATAACGGCTGCGCGTATACGAGAACTTTTCGATTTTTGTCCGGCATCAATCAACTTATCCAATTGACGAATTAAAAGTGGAAGTTTGTTATAGATTTTAATATCATTCAAACGATTTCGCAATGAAGCGTGAATGATATACGTAATAAACTGACTAGGATTCAGTCCGATTTCAGCTGCTTGATGGAAGAAGAAAGAACTTGGCATCATCCCCGACGTAGTATTCGGGTCGTTCAAGAACACTTTACCTTCGGCAGTTATAAAACCGTCTATACGCGCATAAACATTAAACTTCAACGAAGAATAAAGTTTCTCGCACTGTTCGCGAATAAAATTGATATCATCATCCGGCAATTGAATCGGCGTAATTTTACGCGACAATCCCGGTAAATATTTAGATCTGTAATCGAATAATTCTTTCCCCTTTCTGATCTCAGTTGGAGGCAATGCTACAGGATTTCCGTTTTCATCCTCCACAACGATGCAAGAAAACTCCTTACCCTCGATAAAGGACTCGATAACCACTTCACTTTCGGCCTCGGCAGCGAATAAAGTCAACGAAGTTTCAGTCTCAGAGAAAAGATCCATCATCACCGAAAGCAACTCCTCAGGATGATAGAAAGTACGGCTACCGATCATAATCGGCATTCCAATTCCCTCTCTGATATCACATAACTCACGAATATATTCCACACGTTTTTCGAAAGAGAAAGAATCCCATTCCGTTTTATTCACCACACGAATGAAAAAAGCCTTGTTAACGGCATTGATAAAATGTTCGATTCCGTTATTCTGCAAGACGCTGATACCGATAGAAGAACCTTGGTTAGCGGCTTTCACCACGCAAGGCACTTTTGTGATCTCGGTAACGCGACGATAAATGACAGCTCTGTCGGTAGTAGGATTTAACCATTCAGAACGAGAAATTTTAGCATAAGCAGGAATATCGAAGCCGGCATGTTGCATCAACTCCTTCTGCACGGCCTTATTCATACCGATAGCGGAAGAGAGAATTCCCGAGCCCGTATACGGAATTCGGAAATACTCGAGGAGACCTTGCATACGTCCATCTTCACCATCGGAGCCATGCAAGCACAAGAAAGCCATATCGATTAATCCCGGTAAAGCGGACGGCTCGACTTTAGAACCGATTTTATGAATCAGTTTCAGCTGTTCACTTTTATCGAGGTCGCCTAAGCTCTCGGCATAGACTTGAAATTCGTTAGAAGAAGGAGGAATAGCCTCTGAAGGAGGATAAAAGTCCCTGATACTACCCTTATAAACGAACTCCCATGACAATAAAATCAGGTTACCGAAGCTATCCACAAAAAGAGGGATAGGCTCAAATATTGACTTATTCAGATTATCGTATACTGTTCTTCCTCCGGCAAACGAAACTTCTCTTTCACGAGAGGTACCGCCGAAGATTACCCCGATGCGAATTTTTTCCATTGTTGCAAATTTACAAAATCTCCTCTGTGAATTGGGAGGTTTTTAAATATTTATGGGAAAGAGATGAACATCCCTAAAGATGGTTGACCTTTTAGTTATAAATTATAGGGCAAACTAGAGCCTTCTGGTCTTTTTGGAGTTATTTTTTCAATAGAATCATTCAATGATAGAAATACAGGATAAAACTGATTCCCTCTTCCAACGCGCTGTAGCCGCGCGACGGCGCAGGCTTTTTCCTGAAGTGGAAGAATTTAGCCGCTGTAAATTTTTTAGTTGGAACGATTTTAAATTTGAGCAAATTTAAAGGGAGTTAATAGCCCATAATATGCCATAAAAAGGACCTATTTCGCGAAAAATTCCTGCAACTTTCGAACTGCATTTGCGCGATGAGAAATTGCATTTTTTTCATCATCCGACATCTCGGCGAAGGTAATTGAATGACCGTCGGGGATAAAAACGGGATCATAACCGAATCCACCGGCGCCCGACAAAGACTCCGTAATTCGGCCATTTACCCTACCCTCGAACAAATATTCCTGTCCGTCGATAATCAATGCCAAAACGGTAATAAAAGCAGCTTTTCGGTTGTCAATACCCGACAATTCCGACAACAACTTATCAACATTCCTCCTATCATCGCGGGGCAAACCGGCATAGATGGCGCTATCGACACCAGGCTGATTATCAAGCGATTCCACCAAAAGACCGCTATCATCGGCGAGGGTTGTTTTACCCGTATGGTGGTAAACAGTTCGAGCTTTTTGGAGGGCATTTCCCTCTATTGTTCCTGAGGTTTCGGGAAGTTCGAAATTGATGCCGGCATCCTTTAATGTTTCAAGAGTGAAACTAAGAGGTAACATTTTACGTATTTCGTTCAGTTTGTGTTGATTATTGGTTGCAATAATCATAGAAACATTCATCTCAGGCATAAATAGATAATTACATTTGTGTTTACCCAAAGCTAAGTAAAATGAAAAAAAGTATTCTCTTTTTAGCAGTATTTGTACTAACGATCTTTCAATCGAAGGCTCAATGTCCGACGGCATCTTTTTCAATTACCGACTCAACCTGTTCGGGAACAAGCGTTCAAATTCAAAATAACAGCATCGGAAGCAATTTGGTTTACGATTGGGATTT
>JAKPPP010000182.1 GCA_029547265.1 Bacteroidota bacterium | reverse complement strand
TCGAGATCACGCGTTACAGCACGAGGTTGCAATCCTTGATCGAGCCAACTTTTACATTGCCCGAACACTGATTTCTTCCAGCTATCTTCTTTGCTTAAAATCCATTTATTCAACCACTCTTCTTGCATTTTATCGAGTGGCAGGTACCAATGTTTTGTTTGCTTTAATATCGGAGGTTGTCCGCTAAGTTGAGAATGAGGATTAATCAATTCCCTCGGACTCAAACTCGATCCGCATTTTTCACATTGATCACCGTAAGCATTTGCATTACCACACTTCGGACAAGTACCGGTGATATATCGATCTGCCAAAAACATCTGCGCCGCTTCATCAAAATACTGTTCGCTAACCTCTTCGGTAAACACACCTTTATCGTACAAGTTTTTGAAAAAACCTGAAGCTGTTTCATGGTGCACCTTATCGGAAGTACGATGATAGATATCGAACGAAATTCCGAACTCTTTAAAGCTATCACGCATGATAGCATTGTACTTATCAACTACCTCCTGTGGAGTGACCCCTTCTTTCTTTGCACGCAAAGTAATTGGAACTCCATGCTCATCACTACCACAAATAAATTTCACATCACGATTCATCAATCGCAAGTAGCGAACGAAGATATCTGATGGTAAATAACAGCCTGCAATGTGTCCGATGTGCAAAGGACCATTGGCATAAGGTAAGGCTGCTGTAACTAAATATTTAGACATACGATTTTTTCATTTCCCCGGAAATACTGTTTCGGGTGAGACCGCAAAGGTAGTTTTTCGCCCGGTATTTTTCACTATTGCCGGCAGAAGCAAATAACTTATTCACACATCGCGATTTTAGCTTGTTTTCGCCAATATTGCTTTAATTTCGCCTCCAGATACTATGAAACCATCCTTTCTAAAACCCGGTGATATTATTGGCATTTGCGCTCCTGCCCGTAAGGTGAGTCGCGAAGAAATGGCCGACGGCATAGCAATGCTGAAATCCCAAGGCTATGAAGTGCTTGAGGCGCCCAATTTATACTCAGAACATCATCAGTTCTCGGGAACGGAAGAACAGAGGGCTGCAGATTTCCAAGGATTCTTAGACAACCCCGAGGTAAAAGCTATCATTTGTGCCCGTGGGGGATATGGTTGTGTTCGATTTATCGACCGTATAGATTTTACGACATTCCGCAAACATCCGAAATGGATTATCGGGTTTAGCGATGTTACAGTATTTCATTCTCATGTTTATCGCCATTTCGGAATAGCGACGATGCATGCTCCGATGCTATTCAATTACTCGAAAGATCGCATGAATGAAGAATCAGCTGCACACTTTTTGAAGATGCTAACGGGTAAGCCTATCCGATATCAATATCCTGTAACTGCTGAATTACAAAAGTTCAATAGAAAAGGAATTTGCAAAGGAGAATTAGTGGGAGGAAATTTATCGATTCTATACTCTTTGGCAGGATCAGAATCCGACATCGATACGACCGGAAAAATTCTCTTTTTGGAAGACCTTGACGAGTATCTATATCACATCGATCGCATGATGCAACAACTAAAGCGATCGGGAAAAATCAAAGGATTGAAAGGATTGATCATTGGTGGCATGAACGATATGCGCGACAATACCATTCCTTATGGAAAAACGGCAGAAGAGATTATCACAGAAGCCCGTGAAGGCACTGACTTCCCGGTATGTTTCGGGTTTCCGGCGGGACATATTCCGCGTAACTTCTCGTTAATATTCGGTACTGAGGTAACATTAGAAGTGACGGATGAGGTGACGGTGACATTCGAATAGTAGATATTATCATATTAACCGGGACGATTTTCATAGAGCCCAAAAACACTTTTAAAATGGCTAAACACTTGATCCTTGGGCAACAAGGAGAAGAAATTGCGAGGAAATTTCTCGAAGAAAAGGGCTTTATCGTTTTAGCCCAAAATTGGCGCTATAAGCACAAAGAAATCGATTTAATAGCCCTCGACAGGGGTTTTTTGGCAATAATTGAGGTAAAAACGCGCAGTACCGGGGTTTTTGGAGGTGCCGAAGACTTCATTACTTACCGTAAAGTGAGCTTTTTGGCTGATGCCGCAAATGCCTATGTCGAAAAGGTGGATGGCAATTTTGAGGTCAGATTTGACATAATTACCATCATTTTGAAGGAAAATGAGCCAATTATTGAGCATATTGAGGGTGCTTTTCATCCGTGATGAATTAAAGTGGTTGGTCTGCTTTTTATTACGACCTTTGTACCCTAATATATTTCAATGAAAAGGTCTGATAATTCAAGCAGAAAGAATTCCCGCGGTGGTGCAGGAAAAAGTGAGCGTACCGGAAATCGTAAAAGAACCGGCAGTGACGAGAAAGGAAGCGGTGGGTTCCGCGGACGTAAAGATGACCGTCCGTCTTTTGATAAGCCAAAAAGAGATGATTTTAGCGGAAGTGCGGCACCTCGTGGCCGTCGTTCCAATTTCAATAATTTCGATAGTCCAAGAAACATAGAGAGGGGCGACTCTAAACCTAAATCTTCGGGATGGGATGATTTTGATGCTCCTTCAGAAAGAGGAGGTGATCGTTCGTTTTCAAGAGACCGTAAACCTTTCGGCGATAGTTCTGATCGTCCGAAACGTGCGTATAACAGAGACGAAAAAAGTGATCGTCCATTCTCACGCGACAGAAAACCGTTCGGTGATGATGATCGTCCGAAACGTCCATACAACAGAGAAGAGAAAAGCGATCGTCCGTTTTCACGCGACAGAAAACCGTTCGGTGATGATGATCGTCCGAAACGTCCGTACAACAGAGAAGAGAAAAGTGATCGTCCGTACTCACGCGACAGAAAACCGTTCGGTGATGATGAAAGACCGAAACGTGCTTACAACAGAGAAGAGAAAAGTGATCGTCCATTCTCACGCGACAGAAAACCTTTCGGCGATGATGAAAGACCGAAACGTGCTTACAACAGAGAAGAGAAAAGTGATCGTCCATTCTCACGCGACAGCAAATCTTTCGGAGATGATGAAAGACCAAAACGTCCGTACAACAGAGAAGAGAAAAGTGATCGTCCGTATGCGCGCGACAAAAAACCATTTGGAGGAGATGCAACAGACAAACCGAAACGCAGTTATAAACGCGAAGAAGGAGAAGAACGTCCTACAAGAAAATCAGAAGGCCGTGGCGATAAAAGTGATCGTTCGAAGAGAGCATACAAAGGCGGAAAAGAAGAATTTCGTTCAACAAAATCTCAACGCGGAACATTTACAGAAAACGGTCCGATTCGTTTGAACAGATATATTTCGATGGCAGGAATCTGCTCACGTCGCGAAGCGGATGAGATGATTCTAGCAGGAGTAGTATCGGTAAACGGAGAAGTAGTGACTGAGTTAGGAACGAAAGTAGCAGCAGGAGATGATATCCGTTATAACGGAGAACGTTTACGCAACGAAGAATTAAAATATGTCCTTTTGAATAAACCTAAAGACTACATCACCACGATGGAAGATCCTACTGCTCGTAAAACGGTAATGGAATTAATCTCGGGTGCATGCAGAGAACGCGTTTATCCGGTTGGACGATTAGACAGAAATACAACAGGATTATTGTTATTTACCAACGACGGAGAATTAGCTAAAGTATTAACGCATCCAAGTTCGATGGTACGCAAAATTTATAGAGTAGAATTAGATAAAAGTGTGAAAGCTAGTGACCTAAAACAAATTCTTGAAGGAGTGGAATTAGAGGATGGAATTATGTCTGCCGATGAAGTTAGTTACGACGGAGACGGAAGCGATAAAAAATTAGTTGGGATACAAATTCACTCTGGTAAAAATAGAATTGTAAGAAGAATTTTCGAACACTTAGGATACCAAGTAATGAAGCTCGATCGTGTGATGTTTGCAGGATTATCAAAAAAAGATTTACCTCGTGGACGTTGGAGAGTGCTTAATGAAAATGAAATTGGAATGTTAAAAATGATTTCATCGAAACCGATGAAAGGACAACGATAATTTAATACGATTTAAGTTTATAGAAAGGCTGCATCTACTAAGATGCGGCTTTTTTATTTTAGGACATACGCAGAGGGTTATACTTCACATTTTTTAAAATGACAAAGCGTTGACATGAGACTTTCGATTAAAATCAATTCTGTTTGAAAAAAAATTATTAGGTTTGTTCTACACAAAACACAAAACAATGCAATACAAACTTTCGGGAGCCATTTTGAGCTTCTTACTTGTACTGTGTCTGCAGGGATCTGCTCAGTTAACACAACAGTGGAGCAGGACATTTAATGCACGCGGTAAATGTTCGGATCGTATTCAGAAAATTAAAGTAACGAATTCGGGTGATATTATAGTTGCCGGCTCATCGTCAGGACACAGAGGGTTTCCGGATGCCTATGCTATGCGCTATAGTGCGATAGGTGACACGATGTGGACCTATCGCTACGACGGATCAGCTATTAGCGATGATTACGCGTATGCGATGGCCGTTGATGCAAACGAGAACGTTTATTTAACTGGGAAATCGAGAGCAGCATCAACAGGATGGGATGAAATGATTACCATCAAACTTAATGCAGCAGGAGTGCAGCAATGGGTAGTACGTTATTCACCAACCGGAGGAGGCGACAGTCAAGGGAATGCGATAGAAGTAGACAATACCGGGAATGTATATGTCGCAGGATGGTTTGATCCTCCATCATCAGGGAAAGATTGGCTTGTTATAAAGTATAACGCTAACGGAGTACCGCAATTTACTAATATAGTAAACAGCACACTCAACGGGGATGACGAAGCATTCGATTTAGCTTTAGCACCAAATGGGAATTTGAGTGTATGCGGATATCTATACAACAATGTTGCCGGCGGATATATAAATGCTGCTGTAAAGCAATACACCTCAACAGGAATATTAGTGTGGGAAGATACTTATACTAATCCGAATTTTGTTGGAGCTGATCAAGCAATGAAATTAAAGTACAACAGTGCCGGAGAATTAATTGTTGCAGGTGAGACCAACAATGCATCGAACTTCAATAGAGATCCCTTTTTGATCAGTTATAATTCTACAGGTGTACGCAACTGGAGTTTGATAGTGCCCGACAGTGCGGGTGCAGATGTGATGGTACAAGACATGAAACTTGATCAGAATGATAATATTCTAATTTCATCATATGACTACGGAAGTTTCATTACAAGTAAAGTGAGTAGTGCCGGAGTTTTTTCGTGGAGAAAACGTTGGAGAGGGCCGGTAAACAATTCTTATGACACACCATTTGAATTAGGAATTGATGCTAACGGTAGTGTATATACGATAGGACGCGGAATTTATCCCGGAATAGCCTATTACGGCAATCAAGGTGCTGATGATTTTGTAATATCTAAGTTGTCGTCGAATGGAGATTCGTTATGGACTTATAGAGCGAATCGACCTGCAACAAGTTCGATGGGCTTTGCCATTTTCGTAAAAGGAGATAAAGTTTATGGAGGAGGATTTACATGCGATACTGCTGCGACAGATGAAAATTTATTTACAGTTATATTAGATACAGCAGGTGTTGTTCAAAATCGCTGGATTTATAACGGATTGGGAGATGCAATTACGCAGGGACAGTTTGTAAGAACCGATGCACAAAACAATGTATACTGTGCTGCAACAGTTGATCGATTATATCAAGGCGGTATGGATGTGGCAGTCGTGAAATATAATTCGGCCGGAACTTTACTGTGGGAATCATATTATTCTACACCGGGATTTAAAAATGATACTTTAACAGGAATGGTGTTAGACATAAATGGAAATCCAATTCTAAGTATTTCGTCCGACACGAGTGCTGTTGCTTCAGGTTATAAAATGTCGCTAGTGAAGATGGATTCAAATGGAAACTTTATTGATACTACCTGGTACTTCGCACCTGTTAGCGGTAATGCATTTGCCAATGACATGAAAGTTCGAATAGATAATAGTGTAGTAGTTTCGGGGAAATCACGAAACGGAAGAGGCTTATTAGTGAAATGGGATAATCAATTCAACTTCGAGTGGGCATTAACAATCGACTCAACGCAATTTGTGCCTTCGGCGATAAATCAAATTGCATTATTTGCGAACGATGATATTGCTATTGCCGGATTCATTCAGCCGGGAAGTGGCACAACCTCAACCATGGTGGTTCATCGTTATGATGGCAACGGACAACTTATTTGGGCTAGTACTATAGACTCAGTAAATGTAAGTGATGATGCAAAAGGTATTGCGATTGACAATGCAGGAAATGTTGCTGTTACAGGAGCATCGGGATCAACTACAGCCATTGTGAAATTAGAAGGAAGTACAGGAAGTCAGCTTTGGAGAACAATTTACAATCCTACAGTACCATCTGAATACGGAGTAAAAACAGCATTCACACCAATTGGGGATGTTGCTATTATTTGCAGAGGATATACAGGCTTTGTATCGCAATATCATATAGCGCAATTTAATGGAACCACCGGTAGTTTGCAATGGGCAAAAGTATATAACCAAGCAGCCTCAGATCGCGAGCCTAAACAGCTTTTAGTAGACCCTTCAGGAAGAGTTGTTACTGCGGGATATGAAATAGTAACAGGCAGCACGAACTTCAATTATGTAATCAACGGATATTCATCAACCGGTACACAATTGTTTGTGAACACATATACATCTCCTTCTAATAATCCTGATATTTTAAATTGCTTAACCAGCGATTCTCAAGGGAATTACTTAGTTACCGGACAAAGTGCTTTAGATTTCATGAACAACTATTTATACCGTATGGTAACTATAAAATATGGAAGTGCTGTAACGGGAATTGAAGATGAGATGAGTTTTGATGCAACTAACGTTCATGTATATCCGAATCCTTCTACCGGAACATTTACAATTAACGATGGATTATTATCGGCTCCGATAAATAAAGTAACCGTTAGGGATTTATCGGGACGAACTATAATTACAACTTCTGCATCACAAAATATAGACTTGACAGATGCTGTTAACGGAATTTACCTTTTAACACTTGAAAGAGTTGACGGCACGAGAGCTACGATAAAAATATCGAAGCAATAAAAAAGAAAGGGGATCAAAAATTAATTGATCCCCTTTTTTATTCCTTATGTTCCGGTTTAGAAGTTTCTTTTTTCAGAACCTCCAAAACTGATTTCACCTTATCGTTAGGAATCATCATTGCCAATTGGTAATGTCTGATTTTCCATCCCTTATTTGTGAGCGTGGCAACACCTGCACCGGCGCAAACTCCCATCCAAGTATCTAATTTCTCATCCCACCAAGCAGTTTTCAGATCATCAGAAAATTGAATTTTTCTTGAGATTGGTTTAAAGTCCCACGCCGAATCTCTATCGAAATATTTTTTCGACCATTGCATAAAATCATTCTTCACCCAACGTTCCGATTCATCTGTACCTAAATATACAGCATCGTCGCTCATTGAGCCAAAGAAAATATCTTCATCAGCAACAGCGGCGGCATGATGCCATCCATTGACCAGATTAGTAATAGCGAGCGTATCTTGTGAAAACGCATTAGCTGAGATTACAAGGCCGATTGCAATAAACAAGGTTCGTAGGTCTTTCATCCTCCAAATATACCATAGAAGGCTTAAAATCACCAAAAAATAAGATTTAAAAGATTGCCTGTAACTTTTGATTAGATGAAAGCGTCACATCCATATAAATCCAAAATATTAACCGTTTACACAATGAAACAATTCATCTTTACCACCTCTTTGATGCTAATGAGCATCTTCCTTTTCGGGCAATCAACCGATAAAATTGTAACAGTAAAACAAAATCTTGAGCCATTCAACAAAATTTCAACACTAAGCAGTATCAATGTTTATGTTCAAGAAGGGCCAACCCAAACCGTAGAAGTTAAAGGAGAATCCGAACAAATTGATCGAGTAATGTTGACTGTTGAAAAGAACAAACTAAACATCACTTTAAAAAAAGGAGAAAGCAGATCTTACAAATCGAACATAACTGTTTACATAACTATCCCCGAAATTACATCTATCAGCAGCGCAGGGAGCGGCGATATTCATGTGAAGAATTTTACATCGGGAACCAAACTGCTTCTTTCAATAAACGGAAGCAGCAATGTATCAATTGACAATAGCAATTTTGATGATGCGAATATTTCTATCAATGGCAGTGGCGATATTAAAGCTCTCGATACTAAACTACGTGCTGCATCAGTTGCTATCAACGGAAGCGGAAATGTAACCGTGAATTGCACAGAAAAATTATCGGTGATGATAGCAGGTAGCGGTAATGTTTCTTATCTCGGACAAGCACATCTTGAAAAAAGTATTATGGGAAGCGGAATTGTGAAACACCTATAGGAAACCAATGACTGAAAGAGAGAATGACTGAGTGAATGATTGAATAAATAAATGAATGAATTTAGGGTACAACGAAATAAAGAGCAATAAACCCAACATTTCTATTCAATAGCATAATTCAATATTAGGTCCATCGATTGCCTAAAATCTATCGCCTATTGTCTTAAATTAAAATCCCCGATAAACATACATTCATCGGGGATTTTTTATTGTAGGACTAAGCTGAATTCTCCTATGATAATCCTGTAATCACTCCATTATTATCGATATCCATATTTTCTGAGGCAGGAATGGCAGGTAATCCCGGCATACGCATAATCTCTCCTAGAACAGGAATGATGAATCCTGCGCCTGCTGCATATTCAAATTCACGAACAGTAATGGTAAAGTTACGAGGTCTTCCGATTTTCTTTTCATCATCTGAGAACGACTTCTGTGTTTTCGCCATACAAACAGGAAGTTTGTTAAATCCTAGTTCGTTAATTGTTTTTATTTGCGATTTCGCTGTTGAAGAAAACTCTACTCCATCTGCTCCATAAATTTCTTTTGCGATGATGTTGATTTTTTCTTCTACACTTAAGTTCCAATCGTAAAGTGGTTTGAAATTATTCTTTCCTGCTTCAATAACAGCAACAACTGCCTCTGCTAAATTCGTTGTTCCGTTTCCGCCTTTAGCGAATCCTTCTGAAACAACTGCTTGCACACCATGCTTCGCACATTCAGATGTAATATAATCCATTTCTTCTGTTGAATCGTTTGCAAAACGATTAATAGCAACAACAGGAGTGATGCCGAATTTCTTGCAGTTCTCGATATGCTTTTCAAGATTCTCGAATCCTTTTTTCACCTTATTTATATCAGGTGTATTGTATTCATCTTTCTTAGCACCACCGTGGTGACGTAAAGCTCGAACCGTTGCTACCAATACAATGGTATCAGGTTTTAATCCTGCATAACCACATTTAATGTTCATGAATTTCTCAGCACCTAAGTCGGCGCCGAAACCTGCTTCAGTTACTACATAATCGCCTAATGATAATCCCATTTTCGTAGCGATGATGGTATTAGTACCTTGAGCAATATTAGCAAATGGTCCTCCGTGAATGATAGCAGGATTCCCCTCTAATGTTTGAACCAAGTTTGGTTTAATTGCATCTTTCAACAATAGAGCCATTCCTCCTTCTGCTTTTAAATCGCGAGCAAAGATTGGCTTTTTATCGAAAGTAAAACCGATGAAAATATTTCCGAGATGTACTTTTAAATCATCAATACTTTTCGACATACAAAGGATGGCCATAATTTCAGAAGCAGCCGTAATATTGAAACCATCTTCACGAGGAATACCGTTTGCTGTTCCGCCGATACCGATAACGATATGACGAAGTGCGCGATCGTTCATATCCATCACACGTTTCCATACAATAGTACGTGGATCGATATTTAATGAACGTGTTTTACTTTGAAGATTATTATCGATTAAGGCTGCTAATAGATTATTCGCTTTTTCAACTGCAGCGAAATCACCTGTGAAATGCAAGTTGATATCCTCCATCGGAATCACTTGGGAATATCCTCCACCTGCTGCTCCACCTTTAATACCGAATACCGGTCCGAGTGATGGCTCACGCAAAACAACGATTGATTTCTTCCCAATTTTATTTAGCCCTTCATTCAATCCGATAGATACTGTTGTTTTCCCTTCGCCTGCAGGAGTAGGATTAATAGCCGATACTAAAATCAATTTACTTTTTTTAATTTTTTCTTCGTTGATTAAGTCCAACGGTAATTTAGCTTTATGTTTACCATAATAATGTAAATCATCGGCATCGATGCCCAGCTTCGCTGCAATTTCTTTAATGTGACGAATAGGTGCGTTTTGTGCAATCTCTAAGTCAGAGGGGAATGTTGACACAGTATTTTATGTTATTGGTTTATAATGGTTGAATTATTGTTGTATCAAAAATATTAAATTCCTCTATTCGGGCTCACGCTTAAGAATCCGATAGATGGTAGAACGCCCAATATTTAGCTTTCCTGCCACTACCGAAATATTGTTATCGTATTTACTCAAATAAAGCTGAACTATCCTCCTATTGTATTCATCCAGCGTTACTTCCTCGTCAACAGTTACCGGGTCGGAGTTGTTTATGATGATATCTCCGGGCTCGATTGTCGACCCAGAACTCATGACAACTGACAGTTCTACAACTGATTTTAATTCTCTAATATTTCCCGGGTAATTGTAAAACATCAGCTTTTCGCCGGCACTTCTTGACAATTCCTTCACCGAAAAATTATTTTCTATGCAGAACTTTGAAATAAAATGACGAGCTAAAAGTATAATATCTGAACCACGTTCACGCAATGCCGGCAGTTGAATAGGAAGACCTAATAATCGGTAATATAAATCCTCTCTAAAATTCTTCGCTTTTACTTCCTCCAACAAATTCCGATGCGTCGCTACTAATATTCTACAGTTAATTTTCTTCGGTTTACTACCTCCAACGCGAGTAACTTCGCGCTCTTGAAGCACGCGCAATAATTTAGCTTGAAGACTTAAATCGAGTTCACCAATTTCATCTAGAAATAATGTCCCATCGATTGCTTCTTCAAATCTTCCGGTTCTACTATTAACTGCGCCTGTAAATGCGCCCTTCTCATGTCCGAAAAGTTCACTCTCCGCTAACTCTTTCGGAATCGCAGCCATATTAACTGCAACGAAAGGTCCTTTACTAAACGAAGAGTTATAGTGAATTGCTTTCGCCACTTCTTCCTTTCCTGTTCCTGTTTCCCCTGTGATGCTGACAATAATATTCGATTGCGCTGCTTTATCAATCATCATAAAAACGCGCTTCATTACATCACTATTGCCAATAATATTTTTATGCGCATCGAACTTACTATTTACTTCCAGTTCGAGATGGGAAATACGATTTTGAAGAGAGCGTTCTCTGTAAAGATGTTGAAGTGTATTGATTAATTTATCGCGTAAGTCGTCGGACTTCGTAAGATAATCGTATGCGCCTTCACGCAATAATTCAAGTGCCGTTTCAATTTTCTCTTGCTTCGAGATCATCAAAACTTGAATGTCTTTATTGAAAGCCTTTATCTTCTTCAACAACGACATACCGTCGGTATCGGGAAGATTAAAATCGAGTGTAATAACAGCAGGTTGTTCATGCAGATGCGCCAATGCATCTTTTCCACTTCGATAAACTTCAGCTTCGAACTCAGGGATTAACTCAATAGAATATTTGAGAAACTCGCTGTACCATTCATCGTCTTCTACAACGAAAACTTTAAAAGGATTAGAGGAGGCAGTGCTCATTTTATTATTACTTAGTTAAACTATTTTGATAATTTTCGAGTGCAACAATCAAGCTGTTAACAGCTTTCATGAGTTCGATATAAACGGGTTCGATTTGATCAATTGTTGGAGGTTCGGACTTCCAGACATTTACTTTTTCTAGGATATCCACCAACGTTAGTGCTTTAAACTGCTTGCAACTTGGAATCATACGGTGTGCAATATTTCCCATCTCAATAGGATTTTCATCGCGACGAGCATCTTGCATCGACTCCATTCCTGACTTAGTATTCTTCAAAAACAACTCAATAAAACGAGACAATGCGACATTATCATCTTTTGTTAGTTGTTTAAGAGAAGAAAGATCAAATATTACTCCTTGCGTTTCCATTATTTTAGTTTCGGGAATCAATTGCATAATCACCTGTGACAATTGATCAATTTCAAGCGGCTTCAATAAGGCATCGGTAAATCCGGAAGCGATCAGTTGAGCGCGACTCGTCTTTAAGAGATCAGCGGTAAGAGCAATTACAATTATATCGGGATATTTTTCTCTGATTTTAAGTAAGACTTCTTGTCCTGATAGATCGGGCATTAACAAATCGAGGAGGATAATATCATACTTCTCCTTGGCAATTTTTTCAAGTGCACGTGTTCCATCAACAGCGACATCGGGTCTCGCGCCTGCATCTTTCAATAGCTCCTTCGTGACATAACGATTCCATTCATCATCATCAACTACTAAAATATTCGCATTACGAAGATTGGTCACCGTTTTACCTTCAACAGTATTTGTTAACGAAGTTAATTCGTATGCAAAAGGAATTTTAATAATGATGTCGGTTCCTTTGCTCGGAATCGAATTAACATCGATCGTACCCTTTAATAAATCAATTAAAGACTTTGTAATAAATAATCCTAAGCCGGTGCTTTCTATTTGCTGCGACTCTTTATTCTCAAATCGACCAAATAATTTCTCCTGTTGCTTTAATGACATACCGATTCCTGTATCAATGATTCGCAATTCAAGAATCCCTTGATGATCATTTACGGGATGAAAATCGCTTTGCAATGAAACAGTACCTTTATCAGTATACTTGATTGCGTTTCCTGTGAGGTTTAATAAAATTTGTTTGAGACGTAATGGGTCTCCGGACAGTTGGACAGAATCGGCGACCGTATTCTTTATAACCAACTGTAGTTGTTTTTCATTAGATTTAGGAGAAAGAATAGCGGTGACATCCTCCAAAATATTATGAGTAAAGAAAGGCTGTTTCGACAATTTTATGCTACCCGATTGAAGAGAAGCCTCATCAAGTAAATTATTTAACAATGACAAAAGATGAGAAGAAGATTGATGAATAGCTTTAACAAATTCCTCGCGCTGAGCATGAGATGGTTTTTTCAATAAGATAGAAGATAATCCGCTGACTGCACTTAAAGGAGTACGAATTTCGTGGCTCATGTCGGATAGAAAATCCTCTTTCGCTTTCGTCAATTGTTCTGCTTTCATACGAGCAGCATCCAATGCAATACGCGATTTACGAGCCTTTTGCATATCGCGATAAATAGCCACCATCAAAAGCAATAAGATAAGAGTCCCTACAGAAGAAAGAAGAAACAACTGCTGTTTAAGTTCTTGACTGGCACGGTTAACAATACTAACGTTATCGGCTATCCGAATTACTGAAATTCGCTGTAAGTCGTTAATTTCCGTTTGTAACTGAGACGATATTGCTTCATCATCGCGGAGTAGCGATAACTCACGATCAGAGAGCGACTTCAACTGTTCGTTCCCTTTTACAGAAGCAACCTTCAGTTGGGATTTGAGGTCTGCTATTGACTTTTTAGAAGAAGATATCGAATCGCTTAGTTGTTCTTCACGAATTTTACGTGCTCTGAATAAGCGACTAAAAAAGCTTCTTCGTTCAGCAGGAGTTGCCGTTTTTATTTCCGGTTGTTGTAAAGAATCGATTGTAGTAAACGTTTCCTCGAGCACTTGAGTATAACGAAGCGACATTAGTTCGGCATACAAATTCGTTTTACGAAACAGCAAACGATTTACCTGTTGAATTTTA
>JAKPPP010000173.1 GCA_029547265.1 Bacteroidota bacterium | reverse complement strand
AGTGCTCAAAACGTACTTGATGGGGTGTACGTGAGGGAAAGTAATCCTGCACGCAGGGTTATCCCATACACCTATTTACGCGAGGCAGACGTTATGTGGGCTAAACGTATCTGGCGCCATATTGATCTGAATGAAAAGATCAATGCTCCTTTACGTTACCCAAAAAGTAACGAAACCAAGGATCGTAAAAACTTAATCAATACGCTGATGGATGCGGTTAAAGAAGGTACTTTAACTGCGTATGATCCGCAAGATGATGAGTTCACGCTTCCAATGACTACTGCCGAGTTTTCAAAGGTGGGTGGTGCCGATTCAATTACTATCAAAGTAACTCGTCCTGATCCTCCTTATGATGAGTATGATTCTGTTGTATTCCGTGCATTCAATCCGGATGACGTAATCCAGTATCGTATTAAGGAAGAGTGGTTCTTCGACAAGCAACGTTCGGTAATGGAATCAAGAATTATCGGAATGGCTCCGATGACGCTTGCCCGTGACCAAGAAGGTAACTTGATTGAAGGCGGCCAGAAGAAATTATTATTCTGGGTGTATTTCCCTGAGGCTCGCCGAGTATTGGTGAATGCTGAAGTGGCGAACCGCTTTAACTCAGCTCAGCGTTTAACGTTTGACGATATCTTTGCTAAGCGTATGTTTAACAGCTATATCATTAAAGAAGATAACGTGTATAACCGTCGTATCGACGATTATAAAGCGAATCCGTTGGATGCTTTGTTAGAGTCTGAAAGAATCAAACAGGAAATGATCAACTTCGAAATTGATCTTTGGGAGTACTAAGATGCTCCTCTTGAAAATAAAAAACCCCGATGCAAATCGGGGTTTTCTTTTTTATGGACTTTTCGAAAATTCTTATTGAGTGATGAACATTTTGTTGATTAATTTGATTGGCCCCGGACAGAAATTCGAGTGACAATCTTTACAAGATGTTACCAAGTTGTTATGAGCTATAATTTTTAGGCTGTCAGGCGCATTCTGGAGCTCTGTAAGTTTTCCTAAGTATACATCAGCTAAACTGTTAAATAACGCCGTGTCGAGGTTCTTATCGGTCTTTTCTGCAGTCTTTAGCTTGCCTATTCCTTCCGGTGCTAATACTATGGGTTTTCCCGCCAATAAACTGTCGTGATTGGCTGTGACATGCTTGGCCATCTCGCGCATTAAAGATGCTAGTTCACTGGTTCCATTGGGGTTAATTGTATCGCCATTTTTACATGAAGATTTTTCTTTTACCGGACCGGTGCAAGAAGCTCCTAACATCACAAAATAGATGGCGGCAGCGAATACTGATATTTTTCGGATACGCATAAACGTTAGTATTTGAAATTTATGCAAATATACGCCTATTCTTTGTTAGAATCGGGTATTTATGCTTACTCCGGCATCTCCTTTTTCGGAGTAATATGGGGTGACATGCCATAGGTGCTGGTGATTTTTGACAACCATCCTTCCGATTGCATATCCGAGCATCGAGCCTACCAAAACATCCGATGGCCAATGCTTCGCTAAAGCGATTCGCGAAACTCCTACTGCTGTTGCTAATGTATAGCAGGTGTAAGGAACCCATTTTACGTCTCGATACTCGGTGGCAATAACCGCTGCCATCGCCCAAGCTGAAATGGTATGTCCTGAAGGAAATGAGTGGTGACTAGATCCTGCATTCGGATCGCTTAAGAAATCGAAATCACCATTGCCTTCTTCTACTAAAGGACGTTCACGTCCAGAAAGTGTTTTTGTTACACAAACAACAATCCCCGAGTGGAGGAGAGCTTCCGCTGAGAGAATTCCTGTTTCTGTAGCGCGATGATCTTTGAAGATTAACCCGCCGGCAACAAATACCGCAGCAAGTCCGAGGTTATTACAACCTTGTCCAAATTGCGTGATTGATTTATTGTAGGTATTTAAATCGCGGTTTTCATCATTGTAATTTCTCAAACCTTTGCTGATCGGTTTGTCGAAATACATCACTAATCCTGTAGCCGCTAGGGCAGGGATTAAATAATTGAAGTCACGTTTTTTTAACGTGAAAGGCTTGCTCCATATTCGAGCTTCATCTTTTAAGGTGCCATTTGCAATCGACCGCAAGCAAAATTCCCTCGGGTTACGAGTTTCTGCCAGCGAATCGGTGCTTTGAGCGTAAGAAGAAGAATTAAAAAAAAGTAGGAGAGTAATTAAGCCATAGAATGACTTTTTGAATTGCATTAAGTGTTGTGTAGGTGTACTCTTTGTGTAGGTGTTGCCGAAATAATAGTGTGTAGGTTGAATATTTCGGCACGATAAATTTAGTGATTTTTATTTTGCAAGAAGCATAGAAACATTTTTTTTAATTTAAATGTTGTGTTAAAACAAAAGAGCCACCGTAATGGTAGCTCTTTTGTTTTTATTTTAAAATACCATTTACGGTAATTTCAGTTCTTCTATTCAACTGATGCATTTCTTCAGTACAAGGATCATCATCACCACATTTGTTGACCAAGACACCTTCTCCGCTCCAAGTGACTGTTCCGATTTGTTGTTTCGGGATGTCGTGATCTTGAAGGAATTTCTTAATTGTTTTAGAACGGTTTTCTGAAAGTTTCTCGTTGTACTCTTTCGTTGCACGGCTATCTGTGTGAGAGCTGATACTGATTTTAACTTGAGGGTTCTCTTTCAAGAACGCAACAACTTCTTCCATTGTTTGTAATGCATCTGTACGAATATTAAATTTGTCGAGATCATAGTAAACAATTTTATACCAGTTTTCGAAAGGAGATACATCCTTTGCAGGCGTCATTTCAACTGTATAAGTTAAATTCTGAGGAGTTTCTCCCTCTTGACCTTTTAACATAATTACCTTCGGACGATATCCCGGCATGCTGATTAAAATTTGCTCATCTTTTTGAGGGACGATAGCTTGTTTATAATCACCAGCAAGATCGGTAGCACCTAATGTAGCTCCTGTAACTTCGTCTTTAATAGTTGCACCCGGCAAAGGTTGCTTTGTTTCACCATCGAAAACAGAAATTTTCATAGCAAACTCAGAAGGCTTACCTAATTCAACACGAACAAATGCATCGTTAGGAGTAGATCCTAGGATAGTAAAGTTCATTGTTGTATCACCTAATCCGTTAGCAGAACCTTTAAGAATATACTTGATGTCGAACTCGCCGGGGAAGTCGAATCTTCCATTTTCACCTGTTGTGAAATTCACAGTGTTGTCGTCAGTTTTTAATTCGATACGTGCTTCTTTAACAGGATTACCTGTTTCTTTATCAACTACTATGCCTTTGATGCGTAATGATTTTTTCTTGAAGGTATATAAGTCATCATCGAATCCTCTGTTAGCTCTGTTAGAACTTAAGTATCCGATTTTGTTTTTCATATCGTACACCATACCGAAATCATCATCAGGTGTATTTAAAGGATAACCAACGTTAACCGGAACTAAATAACGATTTCCTAAATCACGTGTATAGAAGATATCTAATCCGCCAATTCCGGGATGACCATCAGATGAGAAGTACAAAGTACCATCATCCATCACATTCGGAAACATATCATTTCCTTTTGTGTTAACTGTATCACCGAGGTTAATCGGGCGTCCCCAGCTAGTGCCGGTTCTTTCACACATGTAAATATCCATTCCGCCTTTTCCGCCCGGCATATCGCTTGAAAAATACAAACGTTTGCCATCAGGAGATAGAGCAGGGTGAGCACAATTGTATTCGTCGTTGTTATATTGGAATGGTTCTAATTTCGACCAGTCGTTTCCATTGCCTTTTGCAGTGAAAAGTTTTAACTTAACAACTTTCTCTTTGCTTTTATGCACTTTAGAGCCTTCAATATTATTACGAGTAATCCATACTTCGTCGCCTTTTTTGCTGAAGCAAACAGGACCATCGTTGTATTTCGTCTGTAATGAATTATTGAATAATTCAGGATCTCTGAATTGCGTTTCTTTTCCGCGTGAGTAATATAAATTCAAGAAAGGTTGTCCGGTCCATGCATGAGTACGTTCGATAGTTTCATGTTCTTTTCTTGAAGAAGCGAACACGATACCATCTTGATACAATGCAGCACCGAAATCAGCATTCTCGGAGTTGATACCTAACTTTGTTACAACAAAGTTTGTTGAATCGGCAAAGAAACTTTCGTACATATCAATTGCACGAGTAAATGCTTGTCCGCGGCCGTCTTTAGTATTGTCGACTACGAAGTCTTCCATCCATTTTCTGGCTTTTGCGTACTTGCCGTTATTCATTAACGACTGTCCGTAATAGAATTTATAGATGGGAAGAGCTCCCGGGAATTGAACTGCTTTCTCTAACCAATGTTCCGACATAAGACGGTTATTGGTTAAACGATAACAATCAGCGAGACGGAATGTCGCTTCTTGCAAAGTGCTGTCTTTCTTCAGCGCTTTAGTATAGTAAGGAATTGCTTCGGCATAGGCCATTTGCTTATAGTAGGCATCTCCTTTGCGAACTAGCGCTTTTTGTGCGTAGATGTTAACAGACAGTAAGCATATTAAAAAGCAAATCAGTGACTTTTTCATAACGTTGGTAGTTTGAATAAATAGATCAGAAATAACGAGGCGTAACGATTTTGTTTTTCACAAACGAGAAGTCGTAACCAAGTGTAATTTCATGTGAACCCGAATTGTATTGTTTCAGGTCGGTAATTGTATTGTCGAATGAATATCCGATACGTAATTGTTTGTTTAATTGAACCGACATAATTGCCGACCATGAATCACCGGTTCTATATGAACCGCCTAACCAAATTGTTTCATTAAACAATGCATGAACACCTAAGTCGGCTTCGATAGGAGCACCGGAAACTGATTTTACCATGAATGTAGGTTTCAGTTTTATCATATCATTAATAGGGAATACATATCCTCCCATTAAATAGTAATGCCAGTATTGCATCTCAACAGTATTCTTTCCTTTTCCTGTGTTCGCATCAACTTTGTTTTGTAACAAACGAGGAATTGATAATCCCACATAGAAATTCTTACTGTAGTAATATGTTCCGAATCCTGAGTTAGGCACGGTTAATTTTGGCGTCCCCATGAATGAATTATCACCTTGATCTTGTGTTTTAACATCCTGTAATTTCTCTTGATGGTTAATTAATCCGGCTTGGATACCCATTGAGAAAAATCCGTTTTGCAATGGAATTCGGTATGCATAGTTTCCGAAGAAGCTTAAGTCATGCGTTACGCCGATTTCTTCATTCATTACAGATAGACCTACACCGAATTTTTCATTTTTCAGTGCAGTGTGTCCGCTGAACGTTTGCGTTTTTGGAGCTCCGTCAATACCAACCCATTGGTTACGATAGAGCGCAGTTAGTGATGCGTGTTCGCGTGAACCGGCATACGCAGGATTAATGAACATTTCATTAAACATGTACTGCGTGAATTGCGGCTCAAATTGCGCCTGAACCTGCATGCTTGTTATGAACAAAGCAGCAAACAGCACTAACTTCTTTTGGTAATATTTAGTCAACCTTTTCATTGTTTGAACTGAGGTTATATGTTTTAACTTTATGGATTCTTGTTTCATTTATCGACGGATCACAACGAAGCCGTTTACCGGTTTATCGTCAATGTTTAAATTTAAGATGAAATAGTAGGTTCCGTTAGGCAATTCTTGTCCATACATTACACCGTTAACATTCGAACGTCCGTCCCATTTGTTATCGTAATCTTTTTGTTTGTATACAAGATTTCCCCAACGATTGTACACGAATAAAACGTTGCCCGGATAACCATCGATACCATCAATTACGAAGTAATCGTTAGTTCCATCGTGGTTAGGAGAGAATCCATTCGGGATGTCGAGAGTATCGCACATTACAGTCACGTTTACTGTTGCAGTTGCAGTACATCCGTACTGATCTTTAACTGTTACTGTGTATGCTGTTGAATGTACCGGTGATGCAATAGGATCAGGGATTGTAGTATGATCAAGTCCTGTTACCGGCGACCAGCTATAGTCCATTCCGCCGCTTGCATGAAGCTGTATGCTTTCTCCACCGCAGATGATAACATCATTATTTACTGATACATTATTCAATGATCTTACAATTACCTCAATAGGATTTGAAGTATATGTTCCGCAAGAAGTTGTAACAGTCATTGTATAAATACCTGCTACCGGTGTAGTAAAGTTCGGTGCGTTAGTACCGTTCAATGGTGTTCCGTTATAGAACCATTGGTAAGTAGCGCCCGGGATACTATCTCCATAAATTGTAAGCATAGTGCCCATACAAATTTCCGGTGCTCCGGTAGTATGAATTCCTACATTGGTGATATCTGTAACTGTTGCTGATTTTGTAATTTGACAACCTGCTGCATCAGTAATGGTAACGGTATAAGTTCCCGGTGCTGCATTTACGAAATTTTGAGATGTTGCTCCGGTATTCCATAAGTAAGAGTAAGGTGCTGTACCGCCTGTTGATGCAATTGTGATAGATCCCATTTGAGTTCCGGTGCAATTAGCAGAAGTTGCAGTTGCAGTAGCAGAAATTGCTGAAGTTGGTTGTTGCAATGCAGTAGATTGTGTAGAGCTACATCCGTTAGCATCAGTAACTGTTACTGTATAATTTCCGGCTCCGATGTTACTTAAATTGTCAGCAGTGCTTCCGTTATTCCATAGGTATGTATAAGGACCGGTTCCTCCGTTGATTTGTAAGTCGATTGCTCCATTTTGCATTCCGAAACATCCAACAGGAGTGTTTGTAGCTCCAATGAATAAGCTCACTGAAGGTTCAGTAATTGTAACTGTATTGTTATTCGTACAACCATTTTGATCTATGATAACAACAGAATAAGTTCCAGCTCCAACATTTGTTAAATCTTGAGTCGATTGTCCGTTACTCCATTGGTATGTATAGTTTCCTAATCCACCAGCTACAGTAAGGTCAATTGTTGCAGTATTATCGCCGTGACAATTAACATTTGTATTTGTTACTGTAGAAGAAACTGCGGCTACAGGTTGAGATACACTAACAGCTTGTGAGAATGTACATCCGTTAGCGTCGATGATTGTTAAATTATATGTTCCTGCAGCTAAGTTTGTGATATCTGCAGTGGTAGCTCCTGTATTCCACTGATAAGTATAAGGTGCTGTTCCACCTGAAGGCGCAGAATGAATTATTCCCGAGTTGCCTCCAAAACATGCAACATCTTGAACAAGATAAGTTGTTCCTAAAGTTGCTGATGGTTGTTGAATAGAAGTCGAAGTTGAATAAGTACATCCATTCGCATCTGTAACTGTTACTGTATAGTTTCCGGCACCAACATTACTTAAGGTAGAAGTTGTTGCTCCGGTATTCCAACTATAGGTATATGGAGTAGTACCACCTGATGTAGAAACCGAAATACTTCCAGTTGTTGCTGCGAAGCAATTTACATTAGTAGTAGTTGTTCCTGATGATAAAGCTTGAGCCGGTTCGTTTACAATGTAAACAGAAGTTGATGTGCAACCATTCGCATCAGTGATTAGGACAGAGTAATTTCCAGCTGCTAATGATTGAAGGTTTTGAGTTGTTTCACCATTGTTCCAGCTATATGAATAAGGAGATGTTCCTCCTGATGCATTTAGGTTTATTGCTCCGTTAGTTGATGCAAAGCATCCTGCATTAGTAACAGTACCTTGTTGTGATAAAGCTGCCGCAGGTTGTTGAATAGCATATGACTTATTGAATTTACATCCGTTAGCATCAGTAACAATCACTGCGTAGTTTCCTGCAATTAAATTGCTGATATCTTCAGTTGAAGCTCCATTGTCCCAAGCATAGTTGTAAGGAGCTGTTCCTCCGCTAACTGTTAAATCGATAGTACCTGAATTGTCTCCAAAACAATTTACTTGAGTATTTGATGAAGTAAGAGCTAAAGCTGCAGGCGGTTCATTAATTGTTACTGTACCTGAAACAGCACATTGATTTGCATCCGTAACTGTATATTGATATGATCCTGCAGGAATGTTTCCTAATAAATTTCCTGTTGATCCTGTTCCCCATACAATAGTATAAGGTTGAGTTCCACCTGAAGGTTGTAGGTCGATATTTCCTGTGCTATTCCCATTACAATCAACTGCAGTTGTTAAAGGCGATACTGCCAATGCTGCTGTCGGTTGCGTTAATGTGAATGATTGAGTTAATTGACATCCGTTAGCATCAGTAACTGTTAAGTTATAAGTTCCTTCAGCTAATCCACTGATATTTGAAGTGGTTTCACCGTTGTTCCATGCATAAGTGTATGGAGCGGTGCCTCCTGTAATTGTAACGTTAATTGATCCGCTATTGTCGTTGTAACAGCCAATATTTTGAGCTTCTGCTTCAAGTGATAGAGGAGCTTGCGGTTGATCAACATTTGCCGAAGCTGAAGTTGTACAACCATTTGCATCAATAATGTTTACTGAATATGATCCTGTGGCTAGTGCCGATAAATCTTCTGTAGTAGCGCCGTTATTCCATGTGAAATTAAATGGTGCTGTACCGCCTGTTACTGTTAAGTCAAGTGCACCTGTTGTTTCATCAAAGCATAATACTGCTGTTGAAGCAATGGTTCCTGCTAAAGCAGATTCAGGTTGTGTAACGTGGTATTGATTAACTAATAGACATCCGTTTGCATCTGTAATAGTGATGGTAAAGTCGCCGGCTGATAAATTCGATAAATCTTCAACAGTTTCTCCAGAACTCCATAGGAATGTATAAGGAGCAGTTCCTGATGTTGTTGTTACATCAATCGCTCCGTTGTTTCCTCCAAAGCAATTGATATTTGTTGCAGTTCCTGAACTTGTTAAATATCCTGCAGGTTGAGTGATCGTTGCCGATACACTTGCTGTACATCCGTTTTGATCAGTTACAGTTAATGTGTATGATCCTTCCGGTAAGTATGTGTTAGCTGAAGTAGTTGTTCCATTACTCCATAGGTATGTATAAGGAGTTGTTCCTCCAGCAGCAATTGCATTGATAGAACCAACGCCGTTCCCTAAGCAGTTGATGTTCTGATGAGTTTCAGTTACTGAAAGTGGAGTAGATGGCTCTGTTAATGTTGCGTTTTGTGTAAAGCTGCATCCGTTAGCATCAGTCACTGTTACAGTATATGTTCCTGCAACTAATGAGTTGTTATCGGCAGTAGTTGTTCCATTGCTCCAATTATATTCGTAAGGTGTAGTGCCTCCTGAAACAGCAAGTGTGATGTTTCCTGAGTTGGTATTGTTACATGCAACATTTGTTGATGTTAATGTTCCTGTTAATTCAGCACTAGGTTGCGCTATGAATTTACTTCCTGTAGTGCTGCATCCGTTTGCATCAGTAATTGTTACGGTGTAGTTTCCGTTGCTGATACTTGTTAAAATCGCAGTAGTCGATCCATTACTCCAAGCATAGTTGTAAGGTGTTGTTCCTCCCGATACTTGAGTAGTAATTGACCCGTTTCCTAAATTATAACAGCTAACATTCGTTGAGGTAAGGGTCAACGATAAAGCTGCCGCAGGTTGTGTTAATGTTGTTGAATTCGTTAACTGACATCCGTTTTGATCTGTTACTGTTACAGTATAGATGCCGCTTCCGATGTTTGTTAATTGTGATGTTGTTGCTCCTGTGTTCCACTGATAGTTGTAAGGTGTAGTTCCTCCGGTTACAGTTATTCCTGCTACTCCGGTTTGGTTTCCATTACAATTAATGTTGGTCGAATTCATTGTGCTTGCTAATGATGCTGCAGGTTCAGTAATACTTACTGTTTGTGTTACGCTGCATCCATTAGCATCGGTAGTCGTCATTGTATATGTTCCGGCAGCTATATTTGATAACGATGAAGTGGTAGCACCTGTATTCCATAAATAAGTGTATGGTGTAGTTCCTCCTGTTGTTGTTGTGTTAATACTTCC
The DNA here is from genome assembly GCA_029547265.1 of Bacteroidota bacterium. Lineage (GTDB taxonomy): Bacteria > Bacteroidota > Bacteroidia > AKYH767-A > OLB10 > CAINEC01. The sequence continues at coordinate 4,528 of JAKPPP010000173.1, read as the reverse complement.
GGTAAATTCGCCATGACATTTTATGTCTGTTGATGTATGTGAAATTTCAAGTCCTGCTAATGGTTGTGTAATAGTTGCTGTAGCTGTTTTGGTACAGTTGTGGCTATCCGTTACCGTTAGTGTGTATGTTCCTGCTGAAAGATTGGAAATGTTAGCAGTTGTTGCTCCATTACTCCATAAATATGTATACGGTGCTGTTCCTCCGCTTGTGTTGCTGTTTATACTTCCGGTAGGATTGCCATTACATAAAATATCAGTTTTGCTTAGTGTGCACGTAATAGCTGCAGTTGGTTGTGCAATGCTTGCCGAAGCGGTAGCTGTACATCCATTCGCATCAGTAATTGTTACTGAATAGTTGCCTGCTGCTGTATTACTTAAATTTTGCGTGCTTGCTCCGTTATTCCATGAGTAAGATATCGGCGCAGTTCCTCCTGTAACATTTACATTTACACTTCCTGTATTTTGTCCGAAGCATGCAGCATCTGTTGCAGTTGCGCTCGCTGAAATTGCATATGAGTTGCTTAATGTTGCAGTTAAACTTTTTGTACAACTGTTTCCATCCGTAACAGTAACTGTATAAGTTCCGGCACCTACAAGTGAAATGTCTTGTGTAGTTGCTCCGTTGCTCCATGAATAGCTATAAGGTGCAACGCCTCCTGTTACTGAAAGGTCTACTGATCCATTGTTTACATTACCACACGAAGGATTTACTTGCGTGTTTGATAATGTCATTCCTGATGGCTCAGTGATTGTTATTGATTTTGTTGCACTACATCCGCTGATATCTGTTGCAGTTACTGAATATGTTCCTGCAGCTAAATTGGTCAACGCAGTTGCGGTAGAACCGTTGTTCCATAAGTAATTATATGTTCCCGAATACACAGGAGTTGCAGTAGCAGTTCCCGTTGTGTAACCGTTACAACCAATGTTTGTAGCTGTTAAATTGAAATAAGGACTTGGAACAAAAATGTTGAATGAAAATGTTTGAATTCCGTTATTCGGACAAGCATTGTCTCTTACTGTTACTGTAAATGTTTTCGGATTAAGGTCGATGTCGGCCACAGTTGGTGTCCAACAGAAGGTTAACGTTGGACGATTTCCTCCGCTAATAGTATAGGTAGCTCCCGGTATACCGTTATTCGTTGTCATCGATACAACTTGTGAAGCATCTAAGTCAGATGAGTTAACAGTAAAACAATATGTTTGACCCGGACAAATAGTAGCACTGAAGTTATTTCCTCCATTGATACCGCTTATTGTAGGTAAGTTGTTATTACATGTTTGAGTGTAAATCTGCATATCGCGAATTACACTTCCGATTAATTGTCCATTGCGATATTCTTTAACACGAATAGCCATTACTCCAATTTGTATTTGGCTTGGTGTGAAATTAAAATCGCCGGTTACGCTATTTAACGTAAACGGTGTCGAAGAAGCGATTGGTGTTGTAACGCTAGCAGGTGAAATGAAAGATACATTGCTGGTTGCACTTGTTTTAGGTGCTATCAATTCGTATTTCAATGAATCACCATCAGCATCTAATACTCCGTGATTATAATTAAATGGTTGTCCAACACAAACGAATGCGATCGGAATATTTGAGAATGAAGGTGAACTATTACCTTGAGCAAGGATATTGTTCAACGTTGCTTCGATATACAAAACCGAATTCGATGCACAAGGGTTGCTAATTGTGGTAATAGAACAGTTACGACAACAAATGTTGTAGCTGAATACCCAATCGGCTCTTTGTGAAGGAAGTGTTACTGTACCTCTATAAATCCATTTTCTGATACCGGTTGTTGTTCCTCCATTACATGTAGAGCTTGAAGTTACACAAGGAACAGTGATTTCTTCACCGTTACCTGATGCAACCTTAGTACATGTAACATTGAAATTTGAATTTCCGGATACGGATTTGCAATTGACAGTAATATCAGCAGGTTCTGCAACACCGCCGCAGTCTCTGTAAAATGTTACTTCAATTTCATACTGATTTCCTCCCAGAGACCGGTACTTGATGTCAGATCCTGCCGCATGTGTGGCGAAGGCTTTTTGCTGCCCTAAGAGCGCTAGGGAAATGAAAAATGCCACAAAAAACAGAATTCTGCTTGTTGGGAATTGTAACGAATGTCTCATACTTCTACGCATGATTAGTGAGTTTAGATGTTGGTTTTGTCAGACTTTTTGACTTCCCTTTATTCGTAATTCACTGAAAAACGTTACCTTTTTTACTAAATATTATTTCTTTGATGAAGTGTAACCTTCAAAAAAGAAATCCCGTAAGAAGTCATGACTTCTTACGGGATAGTTGTGTAGTTTGTTTTCTTTTCGATAATTTTCTGTGTTTTTGTTTAGTGCAATATGCGCACAGTTTTAAGCGGAAATTGCTCAAAAACACTCAAATCTTACAAATAGTTTAAGCGGAATTTAAACCAGCTGGCAAATAAAAGCGCAAACTTTTCTTTGTTCGGAACCCTAACTCTGGCATTTTTGATGGAGCAAGCCGATTCTTTTTTTATCTTCTTAAGTAGAGCTTGGTAGTAAATATAGGCTACATAAACTCCAAATCGAGCTTCAATCGGAAGTCGTTTGATGCCTTCGAGAGCTTCCTTGAAGTCATTCTCGATTTCAGTTTCAATTTCTTTTTTTGTGCTTTCGGTGAAGAAATTAAAGTCAACTCCGGGGAAGTAAACACGCCCTCTTTCCGAGTAATCACTTTTCATGTCGCGAAGGAAATTCACTTTTTGGAAAGCAGCACCAAGTTTACGAGCAGGTTCTTTTAATACTTGGTATGATTTTTCATCTCCATTGCAAAACACCTTTAAGCACATTAATCCTACTACTTCCGCCGATCCGTAGATGTATTCATTATAGGCGTGCGCATTGTAGGTATTGTTGTGAAGGTCCATTTCCATACTATGCAGAAATGCTTCGATCAATTCTTTGTCGATGTTGTATTTATGTACAACCAGCTGAAAAGATTGTAATACGGGATTCGTGCTGATGCCTTCTTCAATTGCTTGGAAGGTGTCATTTTTAAATCGTTGTAACAGATCCGCTTTGTTGTAGTCGTGAAAACTGTCTACAATCTCATCGGCTACTCGAACAAACCCATAAATTGAATAAATAGGATCATGCAGCTTTTTATGAAGAGTGCGAATTCCTATCGTAAAGGAGGTGCTGTAACTTGAGGTAATATATCGACTTACCTTTAAGCTTACTTGATTAAATAATTCCATCTTCCTGTAAAATTCTTTCGGTTACTAATCGTGAACTGATAACAACAATGGGTAATCCGGTGCCGGGAACTGTGCTGGCACCCACATAATATAAGTTACTTAATTGTTCGTCTTTGTTTTTCGGACGAAATCCTCCGATTTGATTTAATCCGTGTGCTAATCCTAAGCCACTACCTTTATACAAATTGAATTTGTCTTGCCAGTCGATTGGATTCAAAACCGTTCTGCTCACCGTATTCGCTTTTATATCATACCCAACTCGTTTAGAAAGGTCATCAATAATTGTGTCAGCCAGATTTTCACTGTCAGTCCAGTCGGGTTTGTATCTTAAATCTGGAACAGGACAAAGAATAAATAGGTTTTCATGTCCTTCAGGAGCACAAGCAGGATTAGATCGTGAGCTAACATTTACGTAATAGTAAGGCTTATTCGGACTTACCGACGTTTTGAAAATTGTATCAGCGTAATCCTTAAAGTTATTTCCGAGGAAATAATTATGGTGATGTAAATTTTCTAGTTTTCCTTTTACGCCTAAATAAATTGTAAAAGGAGCGAGGGTCCACTCAAGTTTATCGAGTTTTTGAGGAGTAAATTGTTGGCGATTCAACACTTGACCTCTGAAAGATGCAGCATCTCCGTTGCAAACGATATGGTCGCCGGTGAACTTTCTTCCATCTTCGGATATGGCAGCCGTTAGTTTTCCATTCGACTCTTCGATGGCAGTAATATTGGTGTTAAAGTGAAATTTTACGCCTCGTTGATCTAAAATCTTCTTGATTTCAGTTACGATTTTGTACATGCCACCTTCTACATTCCAATATCCATCGTGCTTTAACTCAGTGTAATTCAATAAGCTATAAACGGCAGGAGTTTGGAAAGGGGTAGAACCAAGGAAGAAGGAAACCAAAGAGAAAATAACTTTTACTTCTTGTGAATCGAAGTTTCTTTCTAGTTCACTCCACATCGATCTGAACATTTTCGGACCATGTTTCACAGGAACTTTAGTAAGCTGAAGCAAATAATCCAGCTTAGAACTGAAATTTCTGTTCACTACTATGTTTTCAGTATCGTGGAACAATTGTCCCGCTTCGTTAAGATATTTCTCGGTTTTTTCGGCTAGCGAAGATTCGATTCCTTCAAACTCGTTGGCCAACTTTTGAAGATCTTTGTAAATTAAAAACGGCTTATCGCGGTTTTCGAAGTGAACAGCATAAAGTGGATTTAACTCTCTGATTTTAAGAGGGTTATCAATTCCGCACGACTCAAAAAGTTCTTTAAATTCATAA
>JAKPPP010000167.1 GCA_029547265.1 Bacteroidota bacterium | reverse complement strand
TTTAAACTTAGCCGAAACGGTGCGAATAGATAAGATTGTCATTGCCTCACCTAACGAGATTGCAGGAGATTTTCGCACTAAGAAGCCGAAATCTAAAAAGTTAAAAATTGAGGGCGGTGCAATCAAAGGCTCAATCAGTCGAGAATTGCCACTAACGCAAGGTCAGGCGGTTGATAGTACCGATAATTGGTATCAATATCAATTCGACTTTCAGAGTATCACATTCACAGGTAGCGGTTCAAACGGTATCAATATGAATTGCGCTTATACGACTATCCGAGATTGCTACTTCAACGGGAAAGACACGTCTATCAATCTTGTATTTTGCATGAATGCCCAAATCGTCAACAACCAAATCATCAACTCTAAGAAAGGCGGTATTTGCCTAAATGTTGGTACTAACAAATGGCAGGGAGCAGGGAATAGCACCTCAGCCTCAAATCATCCGTTCATCGAAGGTAATCGAGTGTTTAATATGGAAGGGGCTGAATTTGGTTTAGCTCTGATTAGCGTTTCGGGCTATTGCATTCAGAACCATATCAGCGAAGGTAAACGACCAATGTACCATATTATCGACAATGACCTAAACAGTACGACTGTATTGAACGGTAGCGGTAATAACATACACTTAGAAAGTCAAGCAACCATAGCGGGAATATTAATTAAGTCAAGGCAGGGGATAAAAGATTACACCTCTTTTTACCCTCAATACGCTATGACATTATTTGACGTTCAAAGCTATGCAGGAGCGGTACAAGTCAACATCAATAATCTTTGTTGGATTCCTTCGGGTACTAAGTTCGCTTGTACGGGTAACACTCGCTATCGTTTCGGCAATCTGTATAATCAACTTCGAGCGGATTCATCGCTTTATTGGGTTGGCGGTAAATTCCCGAATGTACTCACTCAGGAGAATTTGACTGCTAACGGATTGGTAGTTAAAAATTATATTAACGGTAAAAAAATATAACATGAATAAACTACAAAAAGTAGAAGCCTCAATCGAAACCGAAGGACGTTTCAGAAATGGGGACGGAAAGTATATCTTCCGCCTATACGATGCGAAAACAAA
>JAKPPP010000166.1 GCA_029547265.1 Bacteroidota bacterium | reverse complement strand
GAACCGAAACCAAATACTTATTTGAGTGACGATAAAAGCGAAGGCGGTTTTGATTGGATCGAAACAGAAGAAGGAAAACAGTTTTGGGATAAAATAGATCACGGCAACTTCGATGTTTTCTACCAACTCAATCCTATCGAGTTCATCACCAAGAAAATCGACCAGCTCGACTCGTCCGACTTAGCGAAAGTGGCGGAGTATGTTAATGAGAAGTATAACGCAGTAATAGATAAAACAGAAATAGACGATGAACTATTAACTATTAACTATTTAATGAAAAAACATCCCGAATTAAGCCATTCAGAGGCAACTAATTTATTACATTTTTGCCAAAAGAAAACAATAAGCCATATAGGCTGCTACGGAGAGGGTGGTATAATGCTTCCGCTATGGAAAGAACATATTGAGAAACTTAAAAACGAGGCGAAATGAATAGAGAAATAAAGTTTAGGGCATGGAATGGAGAGGGAATGGTTGACTTATATTCTACAACAAAATTAGCATTAGCAAGTGGATTTAATATTGATGGGTTATTTATTCCATTCCATAAAGATTATATATTAATGCAATTCACAGGACTACTCGATAAGAACGGGAAGGAGATTTATGAGGGTGATATTGTTATCCCGACAAAGCTTAAAGACGTGCCTAATGAAGTGAAATATATTCAGCATGGATTTTATAGAGTTAAAATTCACAAAAATACTGATTATGTAAATCCGTTGGGAAACTGCGAAGTTGAAGTAATCGGCAACATCTACGAAAATAAAGAACTATTAAACCAATAAAACAACATGAAAAAACAGACTAAATTATCATTGCTATTAATACTGATAGTTTCGGCTATTGCAGTATTGCTATTACAATCTTGCGAACGTGTTCCTGACAACGGGAAAACGATAGGATTCACTTCGCAGCCCGTACCGAATACCGCATCACGTGTAGCGACATCTTCGACAGGGGAAGCAGTTTATATCGCCACCGATGCGAACGACTTCCAAAACGCTTTAAACTTAGCGGAAACGGTGCGAATTGATAAGATTGTTATTGCCTCACCTAATGAAATCGCAGGAGATTTCAGAACTAAGAAGCCGAAATCTAAGAAGCTAAAAATTGAGGGCGGTGCAATCAAAGGCTCAATCAGTCGGGAATTGCCACTAACGCAAGGGCAGGCGGTTGACAGTACCGATAATTGGTATCAA
>JAKPPP010000162.1 GCA_029547265.1 Bacteroidota bacterium | reverse complement strand
TATATGAGCCATTGAAATCATCGCCGGCTTTGGCCGATATTGATGGCGACGGAGCATTTGATTTAGTTATCGGAAATCAATCGGGAGGAGTGGTACTATACACTCAGAATTCGTTGAATTCAATCGGTGAAGATTTAGTCTCGGAATTAAATGCGAAAATTTATCCTAATCCATTTAAAGACTATGTAACCCTTGAAATCGATAAAGAAATTTCAGATGGTAAAGTCCAACTAACAATTTATGATTTGTCGGGGAAGGAAATTATAGTAAACACACTCGAATCTCAAACAAGTACCATAAATACTTCAACAATTTCATCCGGTTTTTATACGATGATTTTATCGCATAAAAAAGGAAGAAAGATGTTCAAGCTTATTAAAACGGATTAATGTTGAATAAGAATTTTTCTTGTTCCTGAAATATCTCCGGATGTAAGTTTTATCAGGTATAATCCCGGTGTTAATGCAGATGTTTCGATCGTTTTATTATTAGCATCTAAGATTCCTGCATAAACAATCGCTCCTGTGCAATTGTAAATAGAAACAGAAGTGTTTTTGTTGCTATTTGCGTTGCTGATTTGTAGAACATTGTTGGCAGGATTCGGATAGACATCAAATGTCAAATTGTTTAATTCGTGAATTCCCGAAGCGGAACATCCTGTCATTAAAGTAAAGGCATCTAATTTTCCATGTCCCCAATCATTATTCGGCAGTGATGAACCTGTGAATAGATCGGTTGCTGCGCAAAGAGTGATTCGATTTTTAATATCCAGCCATGAAGCATTCGGATTCATTTGAAAATATAGCGCGATGCTACCGGCTACGGCAGGTGCTGCAGAGGAAGTGCCTCCATCGCGAATATGCTTTCCATCAAAGGCTAATTTATACGGTTGATTGGCAATAAACCATGCTTGTGCTGAAGTAGGTAATGCTGACATTGTGTATTCACCTGTGGCTGTAATGTCAGGTTTGTTTCTTCCATCACGAGTTGGTCCTTTGCTTGAGCTAGCAGCTAGTTCTCCTTCTGTAAGTGGAAACGTTTGAAGGTTGCCATTATAATCAATATAGTTGTTGCGATTTACATATTGACCTGAAGTGATTACTTTTTCGCTACATTGAAAGCTACTGCAAATTGTTTGGTTGTAATCGGGATAAACATAATTACTGATGTTCGGATAAAATCCCGGAGCAGGAATGCCACTATTAATCATATCGAACGACCAGACATCAAACTTACCTGTGCCTTTACTCATCAGTCGGAAATAATCGAAAGCTGAATCAGGATTGATATAATAGATAAAACTATATTTGTTGCCGATCAGTTGTCCATAAGTTTGATATGTTGCTAGTCGATGACCAGTGTTGCTGATAATAGAATCGTTTTTTAATACACCAACATTGCCGGTGATGCCAATGAAAGGTTTTTGTGCAACACTTTTGATATTAGGAGTAGTTACATCAGCTCCGATAGCAACTCTAATATTTTTAAAATCTGCTGTATCTGCCCACATTTCAATGTAGATAGGAGCAGAAGTGTTATAAAACCATGTTAGCAAAGTGTCGCCGCCGGAAGCATGTAAATGCTGAAGATGATGAGCGATATTTCCTGCATTACCGGCTGCTGCAACTAGGCTGCGACCATATTGCGCTGAGATTAAATTGTCGATAGTCTGTGCGGCTAAATCTCTTCCATCGTGAGAACCGTAATAAGTCCCGGCGCTGATATTAATTACACAAGGTTTGTTTAATGAATCAGCTTTATCGAAAATATATTTTACTGCATCGGCAACACTGCCGAGCCATGAATTATCTGCTTGATTAAAATTTAATCGTACAGCAATAATATCAGCTTTAGGTGCAGCGCCTTTAAAAACAATATTTGTGTTTCCGTTGCTGGCTGCAATTCCTGTTACATGAGTTCCGTGCGCGCCTAAATCGTCGGTTGCAGAAGCAAGGCCTGAATTGATATCGGAAGCAGAAAATTGTTGTCCGTAGTTATAAGGCTGAGGTGCATTCGGACCGGTAGCCAATACATGATCCCAAACCCAAAGAATTCTTGTGTTACCCAAAGAGTCTTTGAAGTCGGGGTGACTAATATCTATTCCGGTATCAATTACTCCTACGATAACACCCGAACCATTATAGCCTTGAGTTAAAGGAGAGATTCCGTTTTGAACTTTGTCTATTTTATTGTTTATCAGCATTCTATCGTTCATTGGCTGAAGGTTTAAGTGACCTTCTTCCATTCTGAAAACATGAGGATCTAAAGAAAGAGCAACAATTCGATCTGCCGGTACGGTAGCTGAAATAATATTTCCGGCAGCAAATTTGAATGTTCCACCAATACGAGGCAGTTCTTCTCTAAGGTAATTCACATCACCTTTAATTAGGACTGCAATAGGCGTTTGTGCGGCTGACTCCGATTGTGACAGTTGTAAAAGTTTGAAGTTCAGTTTAGTATCTTGAGCGAAAGAGAAATTTGCTAATCCTGATAACACGCTGAAAAGGAAAAATATTTTACGGAAGTTGTTCATGTTTTTTATTCGTTTTTAGTAGTGCTTTTCTGTTTCCTTTCTCGATAGAAAGAGATACTTTTGCATTCCTTTC
>JAKPPP010000153.1 GCA_029547265.1 Bacteroidota bacterium | reverse complement strand
TAGAAGAAAGCGCTGAAGTAAAGCGCCAAACAATCGAAACGGCGGTTGACTCGATCGAAGCCGCCGCCCAAATGTTAATTGATTGCTATCGCACCGGCGGCAAGGTGCTTTTATGTGGGAATGGTGGCAGTGCCGCGGATGCGCAACACCTGGCGGCTGAATTAATTTCGCGATTGAAGTTAGAACGAGCGGCGATTCCAGCCTTAGCACTGACGACCAATACTTCTCTATTGACCGCTATTGGGAATGATTACAAATACGATTTGGTTTTCGTCCGGCAAGTGGAGGCTTTTGGCCGAGCTGGAGATGTGCTAATCGCCATCAGTACCAGCGGCGAATCTGAAAATGTGATCAAAGCCGTTGAATTTTCTCGTATGCAAGGTATCAAATCCATAGCGCTGACCGGTGCAAAAGGCGGACGTTTAGCCGAAAAAGTGGATATTGCGATTAAAATCCCTTCCGATAACGTTCAGCGTATTCAGGAATGTCATATTACTGTCGGTCATATTCTTTGTGAATTAATCGAGTCAGCTTTATATGGAACTATATGAACCAATTGATCTTAAATGATAAGCGAAATTCAAGATTTTATCAATTATCTCAAGGTCGAACGTAATCTCGCCCCGAATACTATCCAAGCCTACTGCACTGATCTGGAACGCTATAGTCAATTTCTAACCCAACAACAAATTAACGACATCAGCAAAGTCCGTTTTAGTGACATCCAAAATTACATCAATGTATTGGCTGAATTGGGATTAGCGGCCAGTAGTCTGGCGCGTAATTACAGCTCGATTCGGGCTTTCCATCGTTTTCTATTTAGTGAGCGCATCACTGCGCAGGATCCGACCGAACTCTTGCAATCACCGCGCTTACCGCGCCGACTACCGAAGGTGCTCGAGGTTGAGGAGATTGACGCTATTTTGAATGCCATTGATTGTACGGTCAATAAAGGCATCCGCGATCGGGCTTTGATCGAAACTCTCTATTCTACCGGCGTAAGAGTTTCAGAGTTGATTGGACTCAAAATGGGCGACATATTTTTTCACCAGGGTGTTATGCGTGTTTTCGGTAAGGGAGCCAAAGAACGCGTCGTGCCCTTCGGAGCGCAGGCGGCTCACGATATTAAGAATTATATTACGGCGGTACGGTCGTTGCTGGTTAGATACAGTAAAAGCCGTGATTATCTTTTTCTAAGTATGCGCGGGGCTCCGCTCACCCGAATGGCAGTCTGGAATATTATTCAGGAATATGTACGTCTGGCCGATATTCGCAAACCGGTAAGCCCTCACGTTTTCCGCCATTCATTTGCGACTCATTTATTGGAAGGAGGTGCTAATCTGCGAGCAGTGCAGGAAATGCTGGGACACGCCGACATTGCTACGACGCAGATTTACACCCATCTCGACCGCGAATTTTTAATCGAACAACACCGCACTTTTCACCCGAGGTATTAATGAACTTTCAAGTAATAATTCTGCTTATTCCGCCAATCCTCCTGGCTCTTACCTTTCATGAGTATATGCATGGCTGGACGGCTTACAAAATGGGCGATCCAACGGCTAAAATGGCTGGACGTCTGACAATGAATCCAATTGCACATCTCGATCCGATCGGAACATTGATGCTTTTTCTGGTGCATTTCGGCTGGGCACGTCCGGTACCAGTTGATCCACGCTATTTTCGCAATCCCAAACGTGATATGCTGATAGTCGCCGCCGCCGGACCGTTAGCTAATATGTTGATAGCTTTGCTGAGCGGTTTATTGGCCAGACTTTTTCAGGGCGGATATTTTAGTTTCCTGCCGCTAAGTGTGCTACAGCCGCTTTATACAATGGTGGTTCTCAGTTTACAGATCAATCTGGCGCTGGCAATTTTCAACTTACTGCCGATTCCTCCGCTGGATGGTTCCAAAATCCTGATGGGACTGGTTCCACCGCGTTATGAATCCCAGATTAACTGGTTAGAGCGATACGGCAGTTTTCTTTTAATGGCTGTTATAATTGTCGGGATGGTTACGAATTTCTCTATTCTGGGAGCTTTCATTAATCCATTCGTGAACTTTTTCTCGCAATTATTTGGAGGTATCTAATAATGGACACGAGACCCACAAAAAAATTTGACATATCTGGCAGACTTGATGAACAGCGTGACGGGAAATTTCATTTTAACCGCAAAAGTAAAGTCCCTCGGAAATCACCGCGCTCTCTTTTATCAACTGTAATATGGATGTTTATTCTTCTGATGATTTTGATGTTTTTAAAAAGGCTTTTATAGAGTTTGTTAGAAAGCACAGTTATCTTCCATCTCGTTTAGCTACCAGAGTAATGTATGACCGAAATAATAGAATGCGTTCCAAATTTCAGCGAAGGCCGCAATCGTGATGTAATTAAGGCAATCGCGTCAGCAATCAAAAAGGTGAAAGACGTAAAACTACTGGATGTCAATTCCGGCGCTAGGGTCAATCGCACCGTGCTAACCTTTGTGGGCAATCGCGAAAGCGTCATAAATGGGGCTTTTGCCGGAATTGCCAAAGCCACCGAGCTAATTGATATGCGCCATCATCGCGGAACTCATCCACGACTCGGAGCGACTGACGTCTGCCCCCTCGTTCCAATTTCCGGAATAAGCGTGGAAGAATGTATCGCTCTCTCGCATCAATTGGCAAAATGCGTGGCTGAGGAACTACACATTCCAGTTTATCTTTATGAAAAATCTGCTCAAAAGCCAGAACGCATCAATCTGGCAAATATCCGCGCTGGAGAATACGAGGGTCTCAAACAAAAACTCAGCGATCCGAACTGGCGACCTGATTACGGGCAACCGATTTTCAATCCCAAGTCTGGGGCGACGGTTATCGGCGTCCGTGATTTCCTGATTGCCTTCAACGTTAACATTGATACCCGCGACCGCCAACAGGCGAACGACATCGCTCTAACAATTCGTGAAAAAGGTCGTATCAAACGCGATCAAAATGGAAATAAAATGTATAATTCCCAAGGTGAACCAATTTACGAAACCGGTTTATTGAAAAATGTCAAGGCGGTTGGCTGGTACATTGACGAATATAAAATGGCGCAGGTTTCGACTAACTTGACGAATTACAAAGTTACTCCGCCGCATGTCGTTTTCGAAGAAATCCGGCGACTCGCTAATGCCAGAGGTCTGCGTGTCGCGGGTTCGGAACTGGTCGGACTGATTCCAAAGGAGGCGCTTCTGATGGCTGGGCGTTATTATCTGAAAAAACAAGGCCATCCGGAAGACGCTCCAGAAAGCGAGCTCATCCAGATGGCAGTGCAATCGCTCGGTTTGAATGCCATCGCACCATTCGATCCCACCAAAAAGGTTATCGAATATCGTTTGGCGGAGTTTGAAAAACAGCTCACCGGTTAAAATATCTGCAGGCTACCGATGAACCCTTGACTTAAGCGACCATTGATCCGCCAGGATTTCCTTTGGGTGCGAACTAAAGAAAAAATGGCAAATGGTTCATGATATTGCGGGAAATAGACCGCCCGGCAGGGGCATGGTGTTTTAGATGAGATTCGATTCATCCTTCGACGAGCTCATCCTTCGACAAGCTCAGGATGACAGGAAGCGACGAACTCAGGGTGACATTTACTATTTTTTCAGCCTCTTTTGTAAAAAATGTATGATTAACGATCTGACTATTTAAATTAACTCGTAATCTATAATTATACCCAACCTCTTAACTTCATAGCATCAGCTACTCGTCCGACAGCGACTATGTAAGCTGCTTCACGCATAGAAACTTTATATTTTTTGGAAGTATTCAGTACTGTGTAATAAGCGTTTTTCATTCGTTTTTCAAGAATACTATGAACCTGTGCTTCTTCCCAATAATAAATACTGGCGTTTTGAACCATTTCAAAATATGAGACTGTAACTCCACCTGCGTTACACAGAAAGTCCGGAATTACATGAATGCCCTTTTGATAAAGAATGTCATCGGCTTCAGGAGTTGTTGGCCCATTAGCTAATTCTGCAACTATTTTCGCCTTAATATTGGGAGCATTATTTTTATCAATGATATCTTCTAGAGCTGAGGGAATCAATATATCAACATTCAGTTCTAGTAATTCCTGATTAGTTATATTTTCAGTATTTGGCATATTAATTACAGAGCCGGTAAGCCTTTTATGTTCAAGAACGCTCTCCGGATCAAGGCCATTCTCGTTATAAATTCCACCCTTACTATCACTTATAGCAACAATTTTACTGCCTAAAAGAGCTTTGGTCAGGTGAGCCGCATAATAGCCAGCATTACCATAACCCTGAATGGCAAATGTTGATTTTTCCAGATCAATATTATATTCTTTAATAGCTTCCTGAATAATATAAATACCACCCCGACCGGTGGCATCGTCCCTACCAACTGATCCCCCTAAACGTATAGGTTTTCCAGTGATAACTCCAAATTTATTTTCACCTGCAATTTTAGAATATTCATCCATCATCCATGCCATAATTTGGGAATTAGTGTAAACATCTGGGGCTGGTATATCTTTGTTAGGGCCAATAAAGTTATAAATACTACGAATATAAGTCCGGCTGAGATTCTCCAATTCGATAGGCGAAAGTTCTTTTGGATTACAAATTATGCCACCTTTAGCACCCCCTAATGGTAGATCCATCAAAGCGCATTTCCAGGTCATCCAGGCGGCTAAAGCGCGAACGGTATCAATTGTTTCATCAGGATGAAAACGTATGCCACCTTTTGTTGGTCCTTTGGCGTCATTATATTGAATTCTAAATCCTTGAAATATTCGCATAGTACCATCGTCCATTCGTACTGGTAGCGAAACATGTATTTCGCGCATTGGAACTCGTAATATCTCATGGATATTTTGGTCAAGATGAAGGGTTTTAGCACATCGATCAAGTTGCATTTGTGAAATTTTAAATGGATTAGGTTTAGTCATTTGATAACTCCTTACTGTTTGTAATAAATGATATTAATGGTCTATTTACTAGATTTTATCGTAATTGGTAGTGTGTAGATTAAAGTATAATGATTAGTCTTTGGGGGTTCTATCCAGCCTAACTCAGCAAAATTAGAAATGGTAGAATTAAATTGATTAAAGGAAGTCCTATTTATGCTAATGATTTTTAATATCTTCATGGCCATATTATTGAATTTAATATTATTTTCTATTCATCCTACTTTATAAAATTACTAATTTTATTTTTGAAAAAATAAATAAACCAAAATATCAATTTTAAATTTAATCAATGAACAATCAATAATAATACCCTCATCGTTTTTATCAAATATTTTTTTTTATTAATTCTTTAATTAGTTAAGTATTTTTTAAAAATTCTCTATTATCTAGGTTAATTCTGAAAGATCACAAATATAATGGTAAACTAGTTTTAATTTTCCAGGAAATTAAAAGGTTATATTTGTATTAATTTAATATTTATTATGAATTATATTATGTTGTGAATCTATTTTGTAGCCAACGATTCATGAAAATTATCGTTTAATTTTAGAACAAAACTATTGAAACGGTTTCTTATTATAGTTTCTCATATCAAAGCTCCCGAATTTCTTAGCCGGGACTTCATTAAAAAACTTTGGGGCTATTTAATGTTTCGTTCTCCATTTCTATTTTTTTAGCCTTAGAACTTGATTTTTTTAAAATAAAAATAGGCTAAAGGCTAAGATTAATATGAATAATTTTTCCAATTAGGACTTCATCCTTCGACGAGCTCAGGATGACAGGAAGCGACGGGCTCATCCTTCGACGAGCTCAGGATGACAAAGAAGCAGCAATCTCAGGGTGACATTTAGACTTAGCCTAATAATGATTTTCTTCATTTCTGGTTTGTGCTTTCGTATATTTCGCTAAAATTGAGAATGGTAAAATGATAAAGAGCAATAAAAATTCATCGGAGTCGAAATCACCTCAGCCTGTTCGTAAAACATGGGATGAATATTTCCTGGATATTGCCGAAATGGTGGCAAGTCGCTCAACCTGCTTCCGGAATAAAGTCGGTGCGGTGATTGTGCGCGACAAAGT
>JAKPPP010000148.1 GCA_029547265.1 Bacteroidota bacterium | reverse complement strand
GTTCTGTGAGCATCCTCATGTATTTACCTTGGGAAAGAGTGGAGAAGCGCATCATCTTTTAGCTAATGAAAGTGTATTAAAAGCTCGTGAAGCTACTTTTTATAAGATCAATCGTGGAGGTGATATTACGTATCATGGTCCGGGGCAGCTGGTAGGATATCCGATTTTTGACCTTGATCATTTCTTTAACGATATTCATAAATATCTTCGTTTTCTTGAAGAAGCAGTAATCTTAACTTGTGCCGATTATGGAATCAAAGCAGGAAGGATTGCAGGTTTAACAGGAGTATGGCTCGATGAAGAAAATCCGATTAAGGCAAGAAAGATTTGTGCTTTCGGGGTACGTTGCAGCAGATGGGTGACAATGCATGGCTTTGCTTTTAACGTTAATAGCGACCTTAGCTATTTCAATATGATTGTTCCTTGTGGGATTACTGATAAAGGAGTTACATCATTACAACAAGAGCTGGGCAGAGAAGTCGATCTGGAAGAAGTAAAGATGAAGGTGTTGTTGCATATGCAATCCTTGTTTAACTTTGGAATTATTGCCGGCGATAATGCAACATTGCCTTGGCCACAACAGTTAAAAGTATAAAGTATACCGCTTATGAAAGTTTTGAAATTTTTATTGAAAGCCATTGCAGCAATAGTGCTGATGTTGGTAGTGTTTATTCTTGTTAGCGGGAAAACATATCTTTTCAAAACACTTGCGTATAATTTTGTAGGAATCGATGATCTCGATTTATTTGAGCATCGTACCGTAGCAACAGGAGAAGGAATTGAATGGCCTCTTTCTAAAAACTATAACAATAAGCCAATGCCCGCAGAGTTAAAGTCGACATTGGAACAATATAAAACGGTTTCTTTTTTAGTAATAAAGAACGATAGTATTCTATACGAACAATATTGGGAAGATAAAAGTGATACATCGCATACGAATTCGTTTTCGATGGCGAAAAGTATTATTGGAGTGTTGATAGGAATAGCGATTGATGAAGGAAAAATAAAAAGTCTTGATCAGAAAGTGGGAGATTTTATTCCTGAATATAAAACAGGATCGAGAGCTCAATTAACTATAAGGCATTTGATAACAATGTCGGCAGCACTAAGTTGGGACGAAGCTTATGCTAATCCTTTAAGTGTAACTACTGAAGCATATTACGGCACCGATTTATTCTCGTTAGTAAAAGATCAAGAAGTAGTAGGGATATCGGGTAAAGAATTCAATTATCAAAGTGGATGTTCTCAGTTGCTAGGATTTATCATTGAAAAAGCGACAGGCAAACATATAGCTGAATATGCTTCTGAAAAATTATGGAAACCATTAAATGCTATGCATGCTGCTGAATGGAGTCTCGATAAAAAGGACGGTACAGAAAAAGCATATTGCTGTTTTTACTCAAATGCTCGCGACTTTGCAAGGATTGGGTCTTTGTATTTACATCATGGTAATTGGCATGGCAATCAGATTTTAGATTCAACATATGTTGCCGAAAGCGTTACACCTGCTCCATTAGATGATAATGGGCAACCGAATAAAGTTTATGGGTATCATTGGTGGATTGGAGATTACGCAGGGAAACATATTTTTTATTGCAGAGGAATCCTTGGTCAATATATTGTTGCTATTCCTGATGAAAATATAATCTTTGTGCGCCTCGGACATAAGCGCGGCGAGAAAGCAGCTGACGGATCATTACTTGACATGCCGGTATATGTGAAAGGGGTAATGGATTGGGTTAAAAATTAAAAAGAGTTATGTTAAAAGACATTCATAGAGAAGAAATAGAAGATATAGCGATTGCAATAGTGCCACAAGAAGATAATTCCGAAATCTGGGAAGTATATCTTGTGAATCTAAAAGAAGAATCATTAGGTAATGTTATTATTGCTAGTAAGGGATACGGCATTTACAAAGGAGAAGAAGTAAAAACATCAACGCTACGTCATTATCTAGGAGATATTCAACCATTAGATTGCGTTTTAGTAGAGCCGATTCAAGATCAAGTATTTGGACTAAACAACGAATACTGGGTTAGTTTTTACATAGATCGCGAGATCTTCGATAAAAAGTATGTATTTCTACCTGAATCTATCAATCGCGACTTTTTCACTACGATTCCATTTTTGAATCGTCAGGGTGTTATGATTAGATAAAATTGAATAACCAATTTAAAAGAGTACCTTGCATCACTTTAGCAAATTGCTTTAGTGTAAAAGTTCTCTTTTGGAAAATATTTTCGATCAATTAATCAATAGTTATTTAATAAATCATGTTGGAATTTCGGATCACTTCCTAAGTGATAAACTTGCGGGTTCATTAAAAGATAATTTGAATGAACTTTATTCAACAGGTAGTTTAAAAAGTGCGGGGATAGGGAATGATGATAATGCAAGCGTCAATAAATTAATCAGAAGTGATAAAATCTTTTGGTTAGACAAATCCCATCAAGATAAATTTGAAGATGCTTTTTTCTTGTTGATCGATGAATTTATTCTCCATCTAAATTCAACTTGTTACGCAGGAATAACAGGATATGAATTCCACTATGCTTTTTATGAAGCCGGAAGTTTTTATAAGCGACATCTCGATCAATTTAATTCAAACAAGGATCGCGCATTTACCGTAATCCTCTATTTAAATGAAAATTGGGTTTATGCAGATGGTGGTCAGCTTTGTGTTCACTATGAAGACACCATGCAAATAATTGCTCCATTAAATGGTAGATGTATATTTTTTAAGAGTAGTGAACTAGAACACGAAGTGTTGTTAACGGTAAAACCTCGATTGAGTATTACCGGATGGTTAAAGACTAATTTGGTTTAGTAGGAAGTAAAATTAATTAATTGTAAAACGGTTAGTGTTTAATTCGTGAAAATTAAATTGACCGTACCATAATAAAATCGTTCTGCACATCATCACCTAAAATAAATTTTTTGTTGCCTGTGATAACAAATCCGTTTTTCTCATAAAAGCGAATTGCACGAGGATTATTTTCCCAAACACCCAGCCAAATATAATCGCATTTGTTTTCTTGAGCTATTGTCATTGAAGTTTTAAAAAGAAGTTGTCCGGCGCCACTGCCATGATATTCTCTCAAAACATAGACTCTTGCAATTTCAATACCTTTTTTATTCGGATCGGATCCTTCTAGATTTATTAAATTTAATTTCAAATAACCGACAATATTATCGTCTGAAGAAACTAAATAAAAAATCGAATCAGCATTATTAAATTCACTTGTTAATTGCTGAATCGACATGTCCTTTTCAAGATAGTTCGCCATGTCGCTATCTGAATTATACGCAGCAAATGTTTCGAAAAAAGTACTACGCGAAATTACTTGCAAATCTTCAACTTGGTTGGCAACTACTCTCGACACTTTCAACTGATTCATCTTGCAAAAGTAGTAACAAACTCATGGGGCAAAAAAATAAACGCTTACAAATGATTAAATTATAGTATAGATGAAATGATTAATTAGTTTTGTCAACATAACTGCCATCAATGCTCAATAACATCAACCTCGAAAAAATTCTTTGTCTCGATATAGAAACTGTTTCTCAATATCCCGATTTTGATTCTACTCCCGAAGAAGTTCGTCCCTTGTGGAAGCGCAAAGCAGATAATTTAAAGAAGGATGACGATGATACTCATATAAGTATTTACGACAGAGCGGGTATTTACGCTGAGTTCGGCAAAATCATCTGCATCTCTACCGGATTTTTAACAACAAAAGACGGCGAGCGACAATTCCGCATGAAATCTTTTTATGGCGATGATGAAAAAGTGCTATTAGAAGAGTTTGCCGCATTGCTGAATAAATTGAAGCCCGGAATGGCCTTATGCGGACATAACGGAAAAGAGTTCGACTTCCCATATATCTGTCGTAGAATGGTTATTCACGGCATTGAGTTGCCTGCTATGTTAGATATAAGCGGCAAGAAGCCTTGGGAAATCACGCATTTAGATACGATGGAGCTGTGGAAGTTCGGCGACTATAAAAACTATACGCCTTTAAACCTATTGGCCTATATTTTAGGAATTCCTAGTCCGAAGGATGATATCGACGGAAGCCAGGTAGGGCATGTATATTGGGTTGAAAAGGACCTTGAGCGGATAGTCACCTATTGCCGAAAAGACGTAATAACGGTTATGCAAATCCTTTTAAAGCTAAAAGGGCAGGCAATATTAACGGAAGGCGAAGTGGTTTTTTAGCGGCAAAAGTCCTCGAAACCGAGCTTTTTCATGAATTTTCATGTTCATAACCCCGCTTCGGGCAAGAAAAACCGTTTTTTTACAAAAAAAGTGGAGGGGCTAAAAGCAGCTGAAATTAGATGCTTAATTGAAATTAAAGTATTGATATACAATATAGTTAAGTCAATATTTTGCTGATTTTAGTCAGGTGTTTTGTTAGGTAAGTATCAAATTAAGTTCGGCCGGATACTTTCGCAGGTTATTCACATTTATTACTTTTGCACCCCTTGCACCTATTTGTAGGGGTTTCAAATCGTTGAAAAGTGGCCGAGCATCATTCAGAATATGTCATCAAGTTTACCGGAATACCGGTAGGAGAGCATGAATTCAGCTTCCATATAGGCGATTCGTTCTTTGAGCATCATCCTGCTACCATTATCCGCAGTGCCGATGTCGACGTGAAGGCTATCCTTCGCAAAGGCTCGGGGGCTATGGAATTGGACCTTTACCTTAGCGGTGAAGTAAAAGTAGAATGTGGTCGATGTTTAGAAGAGTTCTCCATGCCGATAGATGTTGAAAAACAGCTATTGGTAAGAATGGTAGAAAGTCCTAAGCGCGAAGACGACGATGATGATGCCATACATATCGCATTAAGTGCACACGAAATAGACCTGAATGACCATTTATACGACTTCTTAGCATTAGAAGTGCCGTATATCCCTGTTCATCCTGATGACGAAAACGGAGTGCCTGAATGCAACCCTGAAGTGTTAAAGCTGATCATCAGCGAGAAGGCGAAAACAGATGCTCCTGAAAAGGGGACACCTGAGAATGATCGCTGGGAAGCACTTCGAAAATTAAAAATGAATTAATAACAAAGTCTAATAATACATTACTATGCCAAATCCTAAGCATAAGCACTCGAAATCAAGAAGAGATAAGCGCAGAACTCACTACAAAGCAACTGCACCAACAATCGCTATCGATTCAACTACAGGCGAAGCTCATCTTTACCACCGCGCTTACTGGTTTGAGGGAAAACTCATGTACAAAGGCAAGGTTGTAATGGAGCGTGAGGCGTAAACGTTTCCGATCCTCGTTAATGGCAATGCTTAATAACGAAGAACGATAAACCTTTAACCTCCAACCATGAAAATCGGAATCGATATAATGGGCGGTGATTACGCTCCTTTAGAAACAACATTGGGTGTAATCCGTGCTCTTCCTGATTTAACAGACGACGTAAAACTCGTGCTGTTCGGGGATCGTCATGCCATCACCGATCTGTTTTCTAAGGAAGGTGCCGATATTTCTAAAGTAGAAATCGTGCATACTACCGAAGTAATCGGAATGGATGAGCATCCTACTAAAGCCATCACACAAAAGCAAGATTCTAGTATAGCTCGCGGCTTCGAATATCTCAAGAAAGGAGAGATCGATGCTTTTGCCGGTGCAGGAAATAGCGGCGCGATGATGGTGGGCGCGATGTTTAGCGTAAAAACAATTCCCGGAATTTTACGTCCCGCAGTTTGTTCTATCCTTCCTAAAGAAGACGGACCATGGGGTGTATTTTTAGATGTGGGATTAAATGCAGATTGCAAGCCGGAGATGTTACAACAATTCGGTATTCTTGGAAGTCTTTATCTGGAACATGTTCATGGAGTGAAATCGCCGAAAGTGGGATTGATGAACATCGGAGAAGAAGAAGAGAAGGGCAGCATGTTAACGCAAGCTACGCACCAATTATTAAAAAATACTAAAGACATTCACTTTGCCGGAAACGTTGAAGGCCGCGACTTATTTAACGATAAGGCGGATGTAATCGTTTGCGACGGATTTACGGGGAATGTTATTTTGAAAATGGCTGAATCTTTTTACGAATTAATTCAGAAGAGAAACGTACAGGACGAATACTTCGAGCGCTTCAATTATGAGAATTACGGAGGAACACCTGTGTTAGGAGTTAACGCTCCTGTGATTATTGCACATGGAATTTCAAATGCACGTGCAATTAAAAACATGATTCATTCTACTCAAAAGGTTACAGCTGCAGGCCTCACCGAAAAAATCGCACAGGCGTTGCAGGAAAGCATTTCCAACTAACATGACAAAGATAAGAGCAGCTATTACTGCGGTTAACGCATGGGTTCCTGAGAATGTAATGACCAATAAAGACATGGAGAAATTCATCGATACTACCGATGAGTGGATTCAAAGTCGTACCGGTATTAAGGAGCGCCATATTTTAAATACCCCGGGTGAAGGAACTTCAGATATTGGAGCGAGAGCAGTTGAAGGGCTTTTAAAGAAGCGTGGAATCACAGCAGATGAAATAGATTTGCTTATTTGTGCAACAACAACACCGGATATGCAATTCCCGGCTACTGCTAATATCATTTCAGATAAAGTAGGAGCGAAGAATGCATGGAGTTATGATATCAATGCTGCTTGTTCAGGATTTATTTTTGCACTGAGCACTGCATCTAAATTTATTGAAACCGGTGCCTATAAAAAGGTAGTGGTTATAGGAGCCGATAAGATGTCGTCGATTATCGATTACACCGATCGTGCTACTTGCGTAATTTTCGGAGATGGCGGTGGAGCTGTTTTGTTAGAAGCGAATGATGAAGGAAACGGAATCATGGATTCTATTCTTCGAGTTGATGGATCCGGAAGAGTTCACTTGCATCAAAAGGCAGGAGGAAGTGTGAAGCCTGCAACAGCAGAAACAGTTGCCGCCAAGGAACACTATGTATACCAAGAAGGACAGACAGTTTTTAAATTTGCCGTTACCAATATGGCTGATGTCAGTGCTGAAATCATGGAAAGAAATAATCTTACCGGAGATGATGTATCATGGTTAATCCCTCATCAAGCAAATAAGAGAATTATTGATGCAACAGCCCGTAGAATGGGCTTGAGCGATGATAAAGTAACACTCAATATTGAACGTTATGGTAATACCACTAATGGTACAATTCCACTTTGTTTATGGGAGTGGGAAAGTAAATTCAAGAAAGGCGATAATATTATTATTGCTGCTTTCGGAGGTGGTTTTACTTGGGGTGCCATTTGGATAAAATGGGCCTATTAACTAGTTGAAAGTAAGGTGATTGATAGCTTTCTTGAAAGTTGATTTCAGGAATTTGTGTAGCGCGAAAATTGTACTTTTTTATGATCTAATACAGGCTTGG
>JAKPPP010000143.1 GCA_029547265.1 Bacteroidota bacterium | reverse complement strand
GCGAAGTCCGTTCTATCAATGTCAGTAATTCTTTCGCGCACAAGAACAGGATTCCGAAATTCGGAAAGTGCTTCAGGATTTATTCCGTAATTATTTATTTCAGATAATAATGCTTGCTGGTATTCTGCCCATCGTTCCGGGTATCGTTCTTTCGCACGCAGCAAGGCAAGCATACGCCCGTTTCCTGATTCTATATTGTTATCATCTCCGATAATCGGCGCGCCCCTATCCAATGAATGATATTCAAGAAGCAGAAGATCAGGTGATAATTCGGATGCCATGTTATTTATTTGCATTACACTCTGCTGTTGTTCTCGCGCTCTTGGTTGTAAGGCTTTATCGTACATGCTATTATCGATCAGCTTGTCGCCAGACCATTGGTGAGAAGGTTTTATATCGGATAATTCCATGATCTTGTATTGAAATTCGTATCGCATCGTAGGATCAATAATCCCGTTTGCTGTTGTAGTTGATCCCCGCGTTTCTTTTGTGGCAAGCATGCTGTCGAATATATCTACCAGCCTTACACCGTTTATCTCTGCTTTGATATCCAAAGGTTTGCCGTTGAATATAAATTCCTTCTGCCCGCTGTAATCTTTGCTGGTCAGTGCGCTCTTGACTGCCTTGTAAATATCCAACATCCATTCGGTAAATGCTTTGAATACTTTAGTCAGCGTGGGAGTCGGTGCTTTGCCTTCGATGAGATACTGTTCCCATCCTCTTGCGAATTTCTCCTCAGCTTCCGAATATCGTTTTGATTCTTCCTCTGTGAGTTTCCCATCCCAGAAACGATTATCATAATCCAGGTATTCATCCGCTGACTTGAACCCAGCCCATTGTGCGTATTCACCCATCTGTTTATCGTTCAGCGTCCTGCGGAACAAGTGACCGGATTCATGAACCAACGTTGTCACGTCTTTGGATTCAAGGAAGTGAATTGCCGTGTCACCATCGACTACATTGAACTTGCCTTTGATTCTTTCGTTGAGGGATTGGTACAGCATGTTCGGATTGTTGGGATCCCACGATCCAGTATTGTTTACAGATTTGATTTGTTCAGGAAGGAAAGGAATGTAAATATTTACATCGCCTCTTACATCATTAGCTTCCCACTTTGTTATTATCCCATCATATCCGAGGGTGTTTTTCAATGCACGGTAAACTTTCTCTGCACTTCCACTGACATTGATCATCTCTGAAATTAAATCTACATCGTTGCTATTATTCTCATAAAGTAAATTGACTGCTTCATTCACTACTTTATTTATTCCATAACGATTAACGTCATTGAAATTTGAAAGGAACCAATGTTCTGATTCTACTCCTTCTATGTCCATCTTGTCGATATTAATAATCAGTTTTCTTAGATCATTCTTTGTTAATGATTTACCATCTTTAGATAATGGTTTCGTAATTTTTACGTACGATTCATATTTATTACCTTGACCTCTTGAATAACCTTCTGCAATATCTTTGCTGTCAGAGAAATAGAATCCATATCCTTCAGATGTTCCATTTGTCCCTAAATGTTTGTATGAAAATTCTTCAAACTTATTCGGGCTTCCGTGATACACAACAAGCGGTTTACCATCTGCATCCACGACTTTCGAATCACCAAACCAATTGCGGAATTTGTCCGTGTTTATATCTGCAGGTGATAGTACCTCTACCTGCGACAATATGTTCGGATTG